>CABQGZ010000199.1 GCA_902463835.1 uncultured Lachnospiraceae bacterium | reverse complement strand
TAGGTGATCTCCGCCTTCGGTTCCATGTCGATCAGCACTTCCTCCTCGGATGCTCCCGCGGCTCCTTCCGCTTCAGTCATTCCCATCTCCGCCTCATAGGCAGCCTTCTGGGCAGCCCGGATGGCCTCCACCTTGGGCATGATCTCCTTCACATCCAAACGCGCGAATAAGATCTCCGGCTTCTCCGTCACCTTATTTCCATCCGGATACAGACCAAAGCTGTCCATTTCCTCAAAGGAACGAAGCTTCGTGTTCAGCTGAGCCGCAATCCGCTCTGCAGTCTCCGGCAGGAAGCTGGACAATAGGCTTGCGCCAATGGTGATCGCCTCTGTCAGATTGTAGAGCACCTCACTGAGCCGCTCCTGCTTATCCTCCGTCTTGGCAAGCACCCATGGTTCCGTCTCATCAATATATTTGTTGCAGCGGCGGAATACATTGAATACCTCGGAAATGGCGTCCGCCACCCGAAGGTTCTCCATCCTGGCAGCGATCTTGTCCCGGGCAGCTGTCACTGTGGCCTTCAGATCCTCATCCACCGCCTCTGTGACGCCCGTTTTCTTTACAATACCGTCAAAATATTTATTACTCATGGAAATGGTACGGCTCACCAGATTCCCCAGGATATTGGCTAGATCGGAATTGAAGCGCTCCACCACCAGCTCCCAGGTGATAATCCCATCATTTTCAAAAGGCATCTCATGCAATACAAAATACCGGGTGGCATCTACGCCAAACAGTCCTACCATATCATCGGCATAAATCACATTTCCTTTTGACTTGCTCATCTTCTCCCCGCCCTGCAAAAGCCATGGGTGACCAAAAATCTGCTTGGGCAGCGGCAGATCAAGTGCCATCAAAAAGATTGGCCAGTAGATGGTATGGAATCGGATAATGTCTTTTCCGATCAGGTGCAGATCCGCCGGCCAGTCCTTTTTAAACTGCTCTGTAGAGGTACCGCCACAGTCATAACCGATGCCCGTGATGTAGTTCGTCAAAGCATCCAGCCACACGTACACCACATGCTTCGGGTCAAAATCCACTGGAATACCCCAGGTGAAAGAGGTTCTGGACACACACAGATCCTGCAGCCCCGGCAGCAGGAAATTGTTCATCATCTCATTTTTCCTGGATACCGGCTGAATAAATTCCGGATGGGTATTGATATGCTCAATCAGGCGATCCGCATATTTGCTCATCTTGAAGAAATATGCCTCCTCTTTTGCCGGAACTACCTCACGCCCACAGTCGGGACATTTGCCGTCCACCAGCTGGGATTCCGTGAAAAAAGATTCACAGGGCGTGCAGTACAAGCCCTCATAGTAGCCCTTGTAGATATCGCCCTGATCGTACAGCTTTTTAAAAATCTTCTGCACCTGCTTCTCATGATCCGTATCGGTGGTGCGAATAAATTTGTCATAGGACGCATGCATCATATCCCAGATGGACTTCACCTGAGCTGCCACCTGATCCACATATTCCTTGGGGGTGACCCCTGCCTCTTTGGCCTTTAACTCAATCTTCTGCCCGTGCTCATCCGTTCCGGTCTGGAAAAATACATCATAGCCCTCCAGACGTTTGTACCTGGCGATACTGTCCGCCAGCACAATCTCATACGTATTTCCAATATGCGGCTTCCCGGATGTATAAGCAATGGCAGTTGTCATATAATATTTTTCCCTGCACTTATCACACATTCCAAAAATTCCTCCTTGTTTCTGTCTTTCGATTACTTTCTTGTCTTCTGCACATTCCCGGAATATGCAAAACTTCTATTCTTCTGACGATTCTTCGTTCTGCTCTTCCTCAAAAATAGACTCATATTTCACGCCGCAGCTGGGGCAGAACTGGGCTTCTTTTTCCATGACCGCACCACAGGAAAGGCAAATTTTCTGTCCCTTTAATTCTGCCAGCTCCCGCTGCATTCGGGCGATCTCCTCCTCCGCTTCCCGGATCAAGGGAATCTCCTCAAACAACGGCTCCTGGTCATCCTTGTGCAACTCATAGTACTGCCTGCCGATGGCGGTACACTGTCTGCGGATATAATCCTCCTTGGACTTGATATCCAGATTCAGCTTCGTCGTCTCAGTGATATCCTTGGCCTTCTTTGATACATCTTTTCCTGCGTCTGACAATGTCTCTCCTAATTTTGTAAAAAAGTCCATATTCGTCTCCACCTTTCTTTTCCCCTCCGGGTCGGCTTCGGGAAACCCGAACTCCGCTACGCTTCATTATACCCGTTTCTGGAAATCTTTTCAAGCTATATCTGACGTTTGTTTTCGCTATCATTTCTGATCATAGCCATCATAACGGTAACAGTTCCACCACAAACACCGCCACGCAGGCCGCACAGGCCACCTGCATAAGCCCTGCCTTCCGGTAGGCGAAGAAGACAGCCACCACAAAGCCCACCGCCGCCGACACCACGCTCTCCGTGGCTGTCAGGATCGCAGGGAATGTCATGACCGCCAGCGTCACATAGGGCACGTAATACAGGAAAGACCGTATGGTCTTATTCTTGATCTCCCTGCGGATCAATGTCAGAGGCAGCATGCGGATCAGGTATGTGACAACCGCCATAACAAGGATAGAGCTATACACATTCGCTGTCATGCTGCTCACCCCCTTCCTTATCCTCATGAATCGGGAACAGCAGCGCCGCCCCCAGGGAGAGAATCACCGTCAGGAGAATCACCCGTATTCCCGATGAGATCTCCTTCACCATCGGCAGCACAGAGCAGATCAGACTGACAACCATGGCGAGAGGCACAAGAACGGCCAGCACCTTATTGGATCTTGCCGGCGGAATGATGATGGCCAGGAACATGCCGTAGAGCGCCACACTTAAGGCGCTGACCACCCGAAGGGGCAGAATCTGCCCGCACACGGCGCCCAGGAAGGTCCCTAAGGTCCACCCGAAGATGGACACGCCCATCAGCCCATAGCTGTAAAAGGGATGCAGCCGTTCAGGGACCACAGACACCCCGAAGATCTCATCCGTCACACCGAATGCAATCAGAAACCGGTGAAAAAAAGGCACCTTCCGGTCAAGCTTCTGAGAGAGCGCGCAGGACATGAGACAATATCTCAAATTGATCACCAGCTGAGAAAATGCCAGCTCCAGCCAGGACGCTCCTGCCGCAATCATACCGATGCCGGCAAACTGCCCCGCAGATGTCACATTGGTCAGCGACATAACGGTGGCCTGAAAAGCAGTAAGTCCCACCTGCCTGGCTGCGATTCCCAAAGAGAAGGAAACCGCAAAATATCCCAGGCCGATGGGAATTCCATTCTTTATTCCTTTTGTAAACCAATATCCTTTTTTCTCCAAGGTAACTTCTCATCTCCAGTTCTTCTAACATACATTTTCTTCCGCTATTCTATCATTAGAGCAAAGAGAAGTAAAGAAAAATTTATAGCAACAGTTCAGCCATGGCCGATAAAACGGGCGAATCATGCTCGCATGAATGAGCACGTTGTGCAGGCCATGAGAGGAGCGCCAGATTATGAACAAAGTTAGCTGCGTAGCAGCGAGAAAGCGCTGAAAGCGCCTTTGCGAATGGCGCGGGCTGAACTGTTCATCCACATAGGAACTGCAGCACGCAGTAGACGCCATAGACAGCCATCAGCGCCGCCCCCTGGATACGATATCCCCGCTTCTTAAACCAGAAGGGAAGGATCAGCAGGAGCATTACCAAGAGACCAGTGGGCGCCGTCATATAGAAGGAGTTCATCTGGCTGATCCGGATTCCCGTGACAGCCCCGGGGATTCCCACCACCAGCAGCAGATTCAAGGTGTTGGCGCCGATAATATTTCCCAGAGACACATCCGCGTAACCTTTTATTAAGGAAGTGATTGCCGTCACCAGCTCCGGCAGGGAGGTTCCAAGGGCCACAAAGGTCACTGCGATCACCCCGCTTGGCACGCCCACTTTTGCCGCAATCACCTGACCGCCATTGACCAGCAGCTTGGAGCCGAAAAACAGGAGCGCCGCACAGACCACCATGGTGATCACCGCCATCAGAATGGAACCGCCGCTCTTTTCCTCCGAAGCTTCCTCCTGCTCTGCCTCTGTTTTCTCAGATCCCGCCATTTTAATACTCAAAAATGCATACAAGCAGAATCCCAACAACAGAAGTACGCCCAGCCATCTGGGCACGCCCCCCGTAACCATTCCAACTGCGGACACAAGTATATAGGTGGCAAAAAACAGAATACTCCTCCATGCGATGGTGGACCGCTCCACTCCCTTGGAGGGCTTGCACAGCTGGGTGATCGCCGCGATCAGCGCCGTGTTGCAGACGATAGATCCAAAGGCATTGCCGATGGCCATATCTCCGACTCCGGAAAAGGCGGCTGTAGCTGAGGTCAGTATCTCCGGCAAGGTGGTTCCAAGACTCACAATTGTTGCTCCCACAATGATCTGGGGGATGCCCAGCTTCTTTGAGATCACGATAGATGCATCCACAAACCGATCTCCACCAAACATGATGAGCAGCAGTCCCACAATGAACAATATCACACAGACCGTCATATTCCCGGCCAGAAATTCCATAAAAGCGCTCTCGTTGGAGAGCATGTTTCCAAATTGTTGTACAAACTGATTCATTTTTCTTCCTCCTATCCCATCAGATGCGCCACCAGGATCTTCACTCCCAGCAGCACCAGTATCACACCGCCGGCAAGCTCCGCCTTATTCTTGTATCGGCTTCCAAAGATATTTCCGATAAAAACGCCCGCAGCCGACAACACAAAGGTGGTACAGCCGATGATGCTGATGGCGGGAACGATGGCCACATTTAAAAACGCAAAGGTGATGCCCATAGCCAGTGCATCAATGCTGGTGGCCACCGCCAGCACGAAGAGCTCCTTCAGCTCCAGCCGGCTTTCCGTCTTATTTATTTCCTCTTCTTCCTCTTTTAATGCTTCCAGAATCATTTTCCCGCCCAAAAAAGCAAGCAGAACAAAGGCAATCCAGTAATCCACAGACGTGATGTACTGTTCAAACTGTCTGCCCAGAAGCCATCCGATCAGGGGCATAAGAGCCTGAAACCCTCCAAAAAACAGCGCGATCACAAAGCAATGCAGCTTGTTAACCCGGCGCATATTAAGCCCCTTGCACACGGACACCGCAAAAGCGTCCATGGAAAGTCCCACGCCGATCAACAGCAATTCCACAATTCCCATATATCTCTTCCTCTCTTGTCCGCCGCGACCAGCTTGCAGACATGGTATTTCGACTCCGCTACACATAATTTCCCATGGAAAATCCAGGAAATCACTCCGCGTAACAAAAAAACCCATGTATGCCCTGACGCATACATGAGTCTCATTCTTTACGATTTGCCAGGTCTTTACGGCGGCCGCCTGACCAGGTTGTTGACAAATCACGCCGCAGCGCGAACTACTCCCTCACGGAATCTTTTCTTACTATACGATAAGGAAATTTTTTTGTCAACCCCCAAAAAAGATTTTCCTATCTTTCTCACCCAATGGATATTTATTCAAAAGTCATATTTGACCACTTGTCGCTAAGTTCCCTAAAAAATATGGTCATATACTTCCAGAATCACTGCGCTGAATTTATCATGCAATACAACCTCTACATTGCTTTTTGTGTATTTTATCTCGCTGTTATCATTTACCGGATATACGACTTTTATCTCCTTTATATCCTGTTCCATGTGAATACTCTTACATTCTTCCCCGGAATCCAGCCGCCACACAGTGAGATACGTTTTTTCATTGACTGTATGCTCACCAAAATCCAGATTTGAAAAATGCAGAAGGGAAAGCCTGCCGTCTTCCGCTGTTTCAAAATATAGTTTTAATCGATCCTCCGAAAATAGAATCTCATAATTTATTCTCCTTTATCGACTGTCGTACTAGAATTCTACCGTAATCTCATGGGCCGCGTTGTCGTCAAAGGCCAAGATCACATCGCCGTCGATCTTTCTACCGTCCACATTGAGTGATACCGTACCCCGATTGCAGTTCACATAAGTGAGATTCAGCGTGCTGCCCCGATAGGGCCGTACCGCTGTCACCTTGTCCCAGCCGCCGGGAATATTCGGGCGGATCTTCAACCCATCATACAATCGCTCAATGCCCAGAATCCCCTCGTAGAAATCCCGCAACCCCCATGCAGAAGAACCGGTCTGCCAGGAGAAGCCCACCATCATGTTCTCACACTCGTTCTGCAGGTAGCAGTTGGTGAACACATACGGTTCTGTGGTCGTAACGGAAGAAGGATTGTCCTTGCCATCGGGAATCATCTTCAACAGCGTATTCACTGCCTGATCTGCACGGCCCAGCTTACAGTCAGCCATCACCTTGAATGCGCAGGCATGGTTATAAATTCCTCCGTTTTCATACACACCGGCCGGCATAGCGGACATTCTTCCCACGGAAGGATCGTACTCCTTATAAGCGGGAGAGCAGATCGGCACGCCGCCCCTGTTCTCCATCTGGTCGATGGC
>CABQGZ010000198.1 GCA_902463835.1 uncultured Lachnospiraceae bacterium | reverse complement strand
CCACCTTTCACTCCGTAATCCTCGCAGGCGTTTATGATATAAAAACATTAAAGTTGAAGCTGCATCCGGATGAGGAATCAAAATACAATAGTCCCTGGAATATTGCTGCTGATTTTGATATTGATATGAGTTTTTCCGCAAAAGATATCGGTACTATGCTTATTGATTATGAACGTGACTACCAGACCGGAATGGATATTTCTGCTGTCAGCAGCCTGATTTTTGACTATACCTCCGGCTACCCCTACCTGGTATCCAGAATCTGTCAATTGATTGACGAGCGTCTGGTTGGAACAGACAGCTTTCCCGATCACAGCAGGGCATGGACACCGGCAGGTGTCATTGCCGCTGAACTCTTGCTGCGAAGAGAACCTTCTACCTTATTTGATGATATGGCCAAAAAGCTAATGGACTATCCACAGCTTCGGGAAATGATACAAAATATCCTGTTTTCCGGAAATAATTACCCCTTTAGCCGCAAAAATCATCTAATAAACCTAGGCGTCACATTTGGTTTTTTAAAAGAGCAAAATGGAAATGTCGTTATCAGTAACCGGATTTTTGAAACAAAAATGTACGATCTCTTTCTCTCTGAGATGGCCATCGATAGCGATATGTATAAAGCAGCTTCCATGGACAAGAATCAATACATCATCTCCGGGATGTTACAGATGGAATAAGCAGACGAAGGGTTATCTCCTGAGTTTTAATTTCAATAAAAAGAAGAACATTGGTATACATGATATCATGCTGGATGGAAAACGTATCATGGAGGTAGTGGTATAGCCCTCTACCTCTCATCCCATTGACCCCCAAAGAATGGTATACTGAGCATACCAAAAGAGAAAGGACAGCCGCCATGCGCATCTGGTTTAAAATATTTAAGGACAATCATTTATTGAAGGATACTGTAATTGAAAATCATACGGACGATACCAGAACTCACAAGATCTTCCATGCTCTGGACGAGGTCTGCTATCAGTTTGATCTTGGAAAGCCGATCTGGCTGGACTCCACGGTTGCGGAATTCAAACGGCACGATAAGGCAAGATTTTATCAGGACAATTTTGTGGAGGAGATTCCCTTTGATTATCTGGAGATTCATGTAATTGAGGAGGATTAAATCCTCCTCTGCCGATTCACCTCATACGTCAACAACGCAGCAGCAATCGCCGCATTCAGAGATTCCACCTTCCCCTCCATAGGGATGCGGATATACTCATCCGCCAGCGCTGCCGTCTCATCTGTCAGACCATTCCCCTCATTCCCGATGAGAAAGGCCGTCCCCTTCGTGTAATCCGGCTCGTCATAGGACTTCGTTCCTCTTAAATGCGCTGCATAAACCTTAATCCCCTGCTCTTTCAGCTCACAGATTATACGCTCAAGATCATCCGCAACATAAAAGGGCACGCGGTACAGCGACCCCATGGTGGAACGGATCGTCTTGGGATTAAAAAGGTCTACCGTTGTCCGGTTCAGGATGACACCGGTAATCCCTGCACCCTCCCCGGTGCGGAGCATGGTTCCTAAGTTCCCAGGATCCTGAATGCTCTCCAGTATCAGTAGATGGGGCATCTTTCCTTCTTTCCCGGACACTGCTTCCATCTGCCGATTACCATTCTCTCCATTTGGGGAATGTTCTTTTCTTCCCAGTAGATCTGACAGCGTGTACTCCGGCATCCGCACCAGAGCCAGGATCCCCTGGGGCGTCTGGGTGTCACTGATGGATCGAAACACCGCATCGGACACAGTCTCATACTCGTAATCTGACCCTGAAGACGTTCCTGCTGCCTCATCCGCAAAAAAAGACTCCGCCACATACACCTTCTCCACCCACTCCCGCGGAGCTTCAAAGACCATTTTGGGGCCTTCCACCACAAAAACCCGCTGTTGCTGGCGGGTTTTTGATTTTTTCTGCAATTGCATAATATTTTTCATCTGTTGATTATTAGAACTTGTAATCATAAATGCTTCTCCACACTAGATCGACAGGCTCTTACACATCTGATACTGATACTCCGAGATGCCCTTGCTCATGGCCAGCGCCTCGTCAATATCAAAATCTACAAAGTCGCCATGACTGTAGCCCACCACACGGTTACTCTTGCCTTCGCACAGCAGATCCACTGCCAGCGCGCCCATGGTAGATGCATAGACACGATCCTTGCAGGTAGGACTTCCGCCGCGCTGCATGTGGCCTAAGATGGTGGCACGTGTCTCCATGCCGGTGGCTGCCTCGATCCGCTTCGCCATGCTGCTGGAGTGACCGATGCCCTCCGCATTGATGATGATGTGATGCTGCTTGCCCCTCTTCCGGTTCTCGATGATATGGTTCACCAGCTTCTGCTCGTCATAATCATACTTCTCCGGCAGCAGAATATCCTCTGCGCCGTTGGCGATACCGCACCACAGGGCGATATAGCCTGCGTCCCGTCCCATAACCTCAATGATGGAGCAGCGCTCATGGGAGGTGGATGTATCACGCACCTTGTCAATGGCTTCCATGGCAGTATTCACCGCCGTGTCGAATCCGATGGTGTACTCGGTACATGCAATATCCAGGTCGATGGTTCCCGGAAGGCCGATGGTGTTGATGCCGTTTTCCGCCAATCTCTGGGCTCCCCGAAAAGAACCGTCGCCGCCGATAACAATGATGCCGTCGATCTCGTGCTTGCGGCAGATGTCAGCCGCCCGTCTCTGTACCTCCGGTTCCTTGAATTCCAGACAGCGCGCCGTCTGCAGGATCGTGCCGCCCCGCTGAATTATATCCGAAACATGCTTTGCTTCCATATCAATGATCTCTTCCT
This sequence comes from uncultured Lachnospiraceae bacterium, assembly GCA_902463835.1. Lineage (GTDB taxonomy): Bacteria > Bacillota > Clostridia > Lachnospirales > Lachnospiraceae > 14-2. The sequence continues at coordinate 3,677 of CABQGZ010000198.1, read as the reverse complement.
GAAGCAAGCCTGCGTAACCTCTCTTAATGCCTTTTACCTTCTTACCCTTTGAAATCGCCTGGCGTACCACTGCACGGATCGCAGCGTTCATGCCCGGTGCATCTCCACCGCTGGTCAATACGCCGATCGTATGAATCTCCTTTGCCATACTTTTATTCCTCCTAATTCTTCCTTCTGTTTACTCCACTTTATTTTAATATCTTTGGGACTGTTTTCAATGAATTTTTCTACAACTTTTACATTTTTTTCACCCAAAAAGTTAGTTAAATTGTTGACAATCTCCGGGCACACCTGAATACTCCGGCTGGGCGGCAGCCGCTTCATCTGCTTGGTGGAAGCAATGTAGATCACAATGCCATCCTCGCCGTCCGACTCCGCCAGCATGGACAGGAGCTCCTGCTCCTGGCTGGTATACGCCTCCATAGAGTCGAACTGTAGCCACAGCTCCTTCTTCGTCTCGTCAAAGGAATAGATCCTCTCGCAGATCAGCTTGCCGTTCTTCTCCTCCTCGGTAGACACTCTTCCACGAACGAACACCTTGTTGTCCATCTCTAAAAGTTGGCTGTTCTTCTCATAGTCTCTGGGGAAAATGATGATCTCCAGCGTTCCCACCAGATCCTCCAGGGTGATAAAGGCCATGGTTTTGTTGTTCTTGGTGTACTTGACCGTCTTATCCACGATCATACCGCCCACCATAGCGCTCTCCCCGTCCGTCACCTTGGTCTGTCCCGTCTCCTCGTCCAACAGGAAATCGGTAGTCACCCGGGTAATGATTTTGCGCCATTTCTCCTCATACTCTTCCAGGGGATGGCCGCTCAAGTACACGCCCAGCACCTCCTTCTCAAAGGCCAGCTTTGTCTCCTTGGCATACTCCGCCACGTCCGGCATCTTCACCTCGAATTCTTCCTTGACACTCTCGTCCGCGAAATCAAAAAGTGTCATCTGCCCGGCCATAGTGCTCTTTTTCTCCTGGGCGATGCTGTCCAGAATGGTGGCATAGATCATCATAAATTGTTTTCGGTTGCCCCCCAGGCTGTCCAGCGCTCCCGCTTTGATAAAGTTCTCCACCACCCGCTTGTTCAGATCCTTGTCCGCCATACGGGTAAGAAAATCCTTCAGGCTCTTAAAAATTCCTCGTTCCGCCCGCTCTTCACACAGCTTCTCAATACAGTTATGATTGACGCTCTTGATGGCGGAAAGGCCATAGCGGATCGCGGAACCGGACACGGAGAAGGCTCCCTCCCCCTCGTTCACATCCGGGGGCAGCACCTTGATCCCCATCTGCCGGCAGGTCATGATATATTCGGAAACCTTGCCTGTGTTGTTCAATACAGAGGTCATCAAGGCTGCCATGTACTCCACCGGGTAATAATATTTCAGGTAGGCAGTCTGATAAGCTACCACCGCATAGGCGGCCGCATGGGATTTGTTAAAGGCATATTTTGCAAAATCAATCATCTCGTCGTAGATCTTATTGGCTGTATGCTCATCTATACCGTTGGAAATACAGCCGGGCACGCCTTCCTCCTGGTTGCCATAGACAAAATTCTGGCGCTCCTTCTCCATGACAGAGCCCTTTTTCTTGGACATTGCCCGGCGCACAAGATCGCTTCGGCCCAGGGTGTAGCCTGCCAGATCCCGGACGATCTGCATCACCTGCTCCTGGTACACAATACACCCGTAGGTAGGCGCCAGGATTGGCTCCAGCTGAGGGCAGTCGTACACGATGCCCTCCGGATGATTCTTTCCCTTGATGTAGGCAGGAATAAAATCCATAGGACCCGGCCGGTACAGGGAGATTCCGGCAATGATGTCCTCCAGGCTCCGGGGCTTCAGCTCCTTCATAAAGTTCTTCATCCCAGCGCTCTCCAGCTGGAATACGCCCTCTGTCTTCCCCGTTGCCAGGGAATCCAGCACCGCCTTGTCATCGTAGTCGATATCGTCTATCCGGAACTCGTTCCGCCTGTTTATCAGCCGTTCCGCGTTCTGGATTACCGTAAGGTTACGCAGCCCCAGGAAGTCCATTTTCAGAAGTCCCAGTTCCTCCAGCGTCGTCATTGTAAACTGGGTGGTGATGGAGCCATCAGAGGCCCGGGACAGGGGCACATACTCGTCCACGGACTTCTGGCTGATCACAACTCCGGCTGCATGCATGGAGGTATGTCTGGGCAGCCCTTCCAGACGTTTTGACATGTCAATAAGCTTCGTCACGCTCTCATCGCTGGCATAGAGACTGCGGAGCTCCGGATTCATATCCAGCGCCTTGCTTATGGTGATCCCCAGCTCGTTGGGAATCTGCTTTGCCACGTTATCCACAAAGGCGTAGGGGAGATCCATCACACGACCCACATCCCGGATCACAGCCCGGGCCGCCATGGTACCGAAGGTCACGATCTGTACCACCCGATCCTTGCCGTATTTTCCTACCACATAATCAATGACCTCCTGGCGGCGCTCCACGCAGAAGTCGATATCGATATCGGGCATGGACACACGCTCCGGATTCAGGAAACGCTCAAACAGCAGACTGTACCGGATGGGGTCAATGTTGGTGATCTCCAGGGTATAGGACACCAGACTTCCCGCGGCGCTTCCCCGCCCAGGCCCCACCGCAATATCCTGGCTCCTCGCAAAATGGATAAAGTCCCAGACAATCAAAAAGTAATCCACATACCCCATGGTCTTTATAACGCCCAGCTCGTAGTCCAACCGCTCCTTCAATTCCTCATGGCGATCCGGGTACCGGCGTACCAGCCCCTCGTAACAAAGCTTATTCAGGTATTCCCAGCTGGTCAGGCCATCCGGCACATCATACTTTGGCAGCTTTGTCACTCCAAATTCAATCTCCACATGACAGCGGTCCGCAATCTTCTGAGTGTTCTCGATGGCCTGCAGGGCATAGGGGAACAAGCCCGCCATCTCCTCTTCCGATTTCACATAGTACTGACCGCCCTCGTAGCGCATTCGGTTCTCATCCGCCAGCTTCTTCCCGGTCTGGATACAGAGAAGGATATCATGGGGCTCCACGTCGGTGTCATAGGTGTAGTGCACGTCGTTGGTGACCACCAACTCGATTCCCGTATCCTGGCTTAAACGCAGAAGCTGCTGATTCACCGTCTTCTGTTCCGGTATCCCATGATCCTGCAGCTCCAGAAAGAAGTTCCCTTTTCCAAAGATCTCCTGATGACGCAGCGCCTCCGCCCGTGCCTCCTCGTAGGCACCCCTGGCCAGAAGCTTAGGGATCACACCGGCCAGGCAGGCACTTAAGGCAATGATTCCCTCGTGATATTGCTCCAAAACCTCCATATCCACGCGCGGCCGGTAATAATAGCCGTCCACAAAGCCCTTAGATACAATTTTTACAAGATTAGCATAACCTGTATTATTTTCCGCAAGGAGTACCAGGTGATAGTAGCGATCCTCTCCCTCCACCCGCTCCCGGTCAAAGCGGGAGCCCGGCGCCACATAGACCTCACAGCCGATGATGGGATTGATCCCTTCCGCCCTGGCAGCCCGATAGAAATCGATGACGCCGTACATGACGCCATGGTCTGTGATAGCCGCGCTGTTCATGCCCAGCTCCTTCACTCTCGCTACATATTCTTTTATCTTATTGGAGCCATCCAGAAGACTGTATTCCGTATGGACATGTAAATGGGTAAATGCCATGTGTGCAC
>CABQGZ010000197.1 GCA_902463835.1 uncultured Lachnospiraceae bacterium | reverse complement strand
ATATTGGCCGGTTGGAAGATTGGCAGTTTTATCGGTAATTTAGTCACGGCAAACGCAAAAGCAACAACATTGAAAGAAACCCTTGCTTTACTCCGCAAAAAGGCAGGACTAACTATCGGTATCACATTGGCTATTACTGGTATTGCCCTCGAAGCGAACGGGATAAAAAAATCCATTGAAGAAGGTCTCAATGGCGTGAATTTTTTAGAAATCCTTGGTGGTGGCGGTTCTATTGTTGCAGGCGGCGCAATGATAGGTAGTTCATTTGGAAGCGCATTAATCGGTGCAGCTGTAGGCGGGATTGTGGCTGGTGTACCAATGTTCATAACTGGTATATATCATGCCATAAAAGATGGAATTGATTGGCTGAGCGGTGCTTTGATTGGCGCAGGTGCAACGGCAACAGGGGCTGGTATTGGAGCTATTATTGGTGCTTGCGGTGGACCGATAACAGCCGGTATTGGTGCGCTAATCGGATTGGTAGTTGGTCTTATTACAGACCTGGTAATATTGATAGTTCAGAAATGGGATTATATAAAGGAATGGTTTTCTGGAATTGGCGCATGGTTCAGTGAGCATGTAGTTGAACCTATCAAAAAGATTTGGGAACCTATTGCTAATTGGTTCGATACTAATATCATACAGCCGGTTGCTGGGTTTTTTGAAGGTTTTAAAACCCGTATCTCACAGATTTTTGAAGGTCTGTGGATCATTATTCAGGCAGTATGGATTGTAGTGTCCGATTGGTTCAACGAGCACGTTATTCAACCAATTATTAATTTCTTCCAGCCCATCATCGACAAAGTGTCATCTTGTTTTGAGGTGGCGTGGACGAAAATAAAAGAAGTATGGAGCAAAGTCTCTGGATGGTTTAATCAAAATATAATTCAGCCGGTTGTAGAAATGTGGAAGGCGGCAACCGATAAAATCGCCGGATTTTTCTCCGGATTGTGGTCTGGAATAAAAAAAGGCGTTGTAAGTGCAATGAATGCAGTGATTTCCGGCGTTGAAAAAGGAATTAATTTCCTCGTAAAGGGTATCAACGGAATCATTAAAGGCTTCAATAAGGTAGTAAGCTGGGCGGCTGGTGTTGTAGGCGTAGACTGGGGAGGCGTGGAATTGGTTCCGAAAGTTTCGCTACCAAGAATACCAGCGCTAGCAAAAGGCGGCTACGTGAAACCAAACACCCCACAGCTTGCCATGATCGGTGATAACCGGCACCAGGGCGAGGTTGTGGCCCCGGAGGACAAGCTGCGGGAAATGGCCAAACAAGCAGTGCAGATGGCGGGCGGCGGAGGAAACGGGATAACGAAGGATGAACTGGAACGGATCATCAACAATGCCGTTCTGCGTATCGTGTCCGCTCTGTATGAACTTGGTTTTAATCTTGACGGAGAACAGCTTGCCAAAGCAGAAAAGGTGGTAAAACAGAGCATGGACAGAAGATTTAACGCTGTCGCGGTAGTGTAGGAGGGATGATATGTTTTCATTGAAATGCGGGAATATAGTTCTTCCCAGCCCTGTTAAAATGGCAACCAATGACGAGATCATCTGGAGCTCTGACACAGGGCGGGCATTGGACGGAACTATGATGGGTGATGTCGTTGCCGAAAAAAAGAGCTTAAGTATCGAGTGGGCGTGGCTGACAGAACAGGAGGCCGCGCTCATTAAAAATAATCTTATTGCTGGCTTCTTTCCAATAACGTTCCGCGACTACGGCTTGGAAGTAACTATTGAATCCTACCGTGGGACGATCAGCAAGGAGGCTGCCGGAAACATTGGAGACGGCGTGTTCTATTACAGGAGCGTGTCGGTAGAAATCATACAGAGGTGATAATATGCTTGATTCTAGTGATGCATACAAAAACGAAATACATAAAGGCGGAAGGATCATTTCAATTCATGATGACTACAGATTCGCGGATGGTACTGAACCGGAAATCAACACAGGTAGTTTCATGCGTTACAGCATAAACGAGGCTACAAGTGATAATTCTGCGTTTTCGATCGGGGCTACGATAATAAAGAAGTATACGGCTTCTTTGAATAATCTGGACGGAGCCTTCGACACGTGCGATTTTGAGGATCTTAATATTGTCGCAAAAGTAGGTCTACAGTTGCCGGACGGTAGCATTGAGATAATTCCGAAAGGGAAATACAGATGTGTGAAAGCTGCATCTTCCGACAATACGATTGATATTGAAGCTTATGACAGCATGCTGTTTTTTGACAAGCCTTACTCGGAGAGTACGCTTGTGTATCCGGCAACCATACTTGAAATCGTAAAAGATGCATGTATCCGTTGCCAGATGATACTTAACGAAAAAACAGTCCAGAACAAGGATTTCGTTGTGCAGGAGCGGCCAGACGATGCGAATATCACCTTCCGGGATGTGATTGGATACTGCGCCCAGGTAATGTGCTGTTACGCTGTGATCGACAAACTGGATCAGTTGTCTTTTGGATGGTACGATTTTGATCTGCTGGAAGATTTGCGAAGCCAGTACGATAACGGTGCTCTCGAAGAAATAGGAACTTATCACCATATAAAGTCACTTGGAAGCCGGAGCGTGAATACTGATGATATATGTATTTCTGGAATAGCCATAAAGCCGGTTCAGGAAAGCAGTAATGAAGAGGATATATATCTGTTTGGCAGTGATGATTACGCGCTGTCAATAGAGGAAAATCCATTGATCCAGAATATGGCTGCCGCAGAGTCTATAGCAGCATATATCGGTGGAAAAATGGTAGGAAAAAGATTCCGACCACTCAATGTCTCCTGCCAATCTGACCCATGCATGGAAGCTGGAGACTGTATCTGTGTAACGGATCGTAAGCAGAGGACATATTTTTCTGTTATTACCAACACAACCTTTTCCGTTGGTGGGCTGCAGGCGGTGGAATGTACTGCGGAGACGCCAACCGAGAAAAACTATACAAAGTACAGTGCGGTAACCAAACTCCTTGCCAGGACAAAGAAAGATACAGCGAAACAGATTGAAACCTATGATCTGGCTGTCCAGCAGCTTGCGAATCTTGTCACAGAATCGCTGGGAGTGTTCGTGACAAAGGAAAAGGCAGAGGATGGATCTGCGGTATATTATCTGCATAATAAGCCAGAGGTACAGAACAGCTCTACGATCTGGAAAATGACGGCCAATGCGTTTGCGGTATCCACAGACGGAGGTCAGACGTGGAATGCTGGAATGGATAACGAGGGAAATACAGTCGTGAATGTGCTTTCCGCGATTGGGATTAACTTTGACTGGGCAAAAGGAGGCACACTAACGCTTGGTGGAGAAGACAACGTGGATGGCGTGCTGAAAGTATATAACGCAGCGGGGGAAGTGGTTTGCAAAATATCCAAAGATGGAGTTGAAACCAACAGTGCAAATATTACCGGAGGCACGATAAATATTGCAACAGATGGTTCAGAAAACAATGTTATTGTTTTAAGGCGCATATTGGAATCTGGAAGTTCGTATTATGCCAGATTGTCGCCTACATGGATTCGTCTACAAGATGTGGGTGGCGGAATGAGTTCGAACTTGATGTCAGACAGAATGAGCCTTACGTGGAATAATAATGGTGTAAAATACGAATCTCTTCTCTCTTCCACGGGATTGGAATTTTTTAAGGATGGCAATGTTATTGGCGGAATGAAACAAGGGGTGGTTATTGGCAATGAGCACGGAAACAATGGAAATGGCGAGTATTATAAATTCCACGATGGTACTTTGATTTGCGTGAAGAAAATGAACTTGTCGTTTACCTGCCATAATACGTGGGGGCCCCTGTATGATTCAGACGTTATTAACCTTGGCAATTGGCCTTATGCATTTAAATACGTACCAACTATATCGGCAACATTCTGCGCAGGCAATGCGTTTACGTGGTCGGAAGGTTTTTCGGATGTCTCCACAACATCTGCAGGTAAAACATATCTATGCCGTGCTACAGATATAGGAAGTATTATAACAGGAACTCTGCATGTAACTGGAATAGGGCAGTGGAAATAAAACACCAAAAAATTAGTAGATTGGAGGAGACGTTATGATAGAAGCAGTAATTGAGAATGGCGAGTTTGTCACAATATCAGGGGAGTTGTGGCAATGGGATTATGGCGAGACGTTACGTATAAAAGGGCTTGACCTTCCACGGTTTTTTGAAGTACATTTTTCAATGCAAAAGACCGGTGGAGAATCACAGTGTGAAATCGGTATAACGAGGAATGGTGTGTCTGAGGTGAAGATACCTAAGTTTTTCTTGAAAAATGAGGGAACTGTACTTGACTATCGTATCTATGCATTTGTGTACTTGGTGGACGAGACCAGCGGCGAAACAACGGCCAGAATACGACTGAAAGTCAAGGCAAGGCCGAAGCCGGAAGATTATGCCGACCCGGATGACGAGGAGCTGTTAGGCAAAGCGATCAGCGAGGTCGCTGGCCATGCCGACCGTGCCGAAGCCGCCCAGGCTACAGCAGACGGTATCCGGGAGGATGTGCAGGGGATGCTCGAGCAGACCATTGCGGCTAAGAACACTGCCATAGAAAATGCCAATACCGCAGTTAATAAGGCCGAGGAAACCGAAGCTGACAGAGCGGAGGTAGCCCAGACCAAAGAGGACGTTGCGCAGCTTAAGGCAGACACAGACGCCAATCTCCGGCAGTCTGCATGGTATGTGCAGGAGCAGGCTGCCATGTTGGCCAAAGTGCCGATGGTGTACGCCACTATGACGCTGGAGGAGCTGCAGGCCGTCCCCGGCGCCAAGCACGGAGACTTTGGCATTATCCAGGAGCCGCACGGGATGTTATTCCGGTACGTCACGCAGGACACGTCAGGAGCCTCAATCACGCCAGCGTGGGCATGGATGACCGACCTCAACATAGCTTTTAATCGCAAATCGCTGTTGGATATCCTAAGCCTGCCGACCGTGGCCACAAGCGGCAATTACTCCGACTTGATCGGCATTCCCAACCGCTACAATCAACCGATCGTACTGGATGGTACAAAGGACGCAATCACATGGGACTACTCCACTAGCGATACTGCCATTGTGACGCTGACAGCAGACAAGCCACTGACTATCAGCAACAGCTACAATGGTGCGAGAGCGTCCTTGGATGTATATGGTGCAAAGCTGGTGCTGGATGATGATACATACCTTAAGGCGGCCACCTACGCTTATCTCGAGGCTGTAGAAGGCGAACACTATCACTATGAGTTCCAACGCATGGCTGGCAAGTGGCTGGTGGGCATGATGATAGTCGCTGGCGGCGAAGCGGAAGGGAGTGATGGCGAATGAATTTAGCAATGTGCGAAGTGCCGGTGCATCCGGTAGAATATCTGCCGGAAGCTGACCTTGCTGCCTTGCCGGAGTTGCCCATGACACTGGGAGAGGACGGATTGTGGTATTGCGATGGGGTGAGTACGCAGGGTAGTACGAGTGGGAAGAATCTTTTTCCAAGCAGGACAGAGGAATTTGTAAAACATAAAACCGTAATTTTGGGCAGAACATGCGAACCTGGTGTATACAAATTCAGCGCCATTGTAACAAGTAATGATACAGACACTGATAGATGTATTATATACCTGTTCAACGGCAGTGAAGGATTGAAAAGTTATTATATCGAAAGAAGCACAAATGGAAATCGGTCAGTTGCTACTGTACATGCAGAGGCAGAATTTGACAGAATATATTTGTACGCAAGCTCGAGTTTCAACAATGGCGAAGGCGATACTGCGCGATATGAAGACATCCAACTTGAAAAAGGCGAGGTTGCCACCCCATATGAACCCTACACCGGCGGCAAACCATCTCCCAACCCAGACTACCCACAGCCAATCGTCAACACCTACCCCGCCGGGACGTACAAGGCTATCTGTGGAGATAAGACCTACAAGGTCGTGCTGGACGATGATCTGAGGAGTGTCGGCGAGGTTGCTGACCTGGTGATTATTGACGCTGGGCGGGGGCTGGTGCGTGTGGAACGGAAAACGAATAAAATTACCATGACCGGAAATGAATTTTGGTCAAACACTTGGTATCCGTCAATCGTGGGACATTTCATCAACATACAAAAAGGAGTTTATGGTACACCTGTAACATCAAATTACTGCGTTGGAACTACTGATAAGACCTTTGGTTATTCAAACACGAGCGGGATGACGTTTTGCTTTAATAAATCGGATACATACTGGAATTTTGCAGATCACGAGGAGTGCAAAGCTTGGGTAAAAGAAAAATACGATTCCGGCAACCCGATGTATTTTTGTTACGTCCTAGCCGCCCCCACCACCACCCGCTCCATCACGACCCAGTTGACCACAATTCCCGCTGGCCAAGCCATACAGCTTACAGATACCGTCAATGATAAGATGGACTATCTGGAGGTAAGAGGAGACAGCTGGCAGCTGGTGAAGGAGCAAGGACGGAATCTGTTAAACCTTGATAAGGTCAGTATGTACAATTGTACCTATGACAAA
>CABQGZ010000196.1 GCA_902463835.1 uncultured Lachnospiraceae bacterium | reverse complement strand
CTATGGAATGCCTCGTGTAATCTGCCAGTCAGCCGATGACTTACAGAGTCTGATGTATATCAACAAAGCATGGCTTGACAAACTGGGACTTAGCATGCCAACCACAATCGATGAATTAAGAAATGTTTTGCAGGCATTTAAGACGCAAGATCCAAATGGGAATGGCAAGGCAGATGAGATTCCGATGCTGGGAACTGCAGCGATAGAGAGTTATCTGATCAATGCATTTACTTACTATGATTCCGGAAGATTTAGTGTAGAGAACGGAAAATTGTATGATCCGGTTACAACAGAGGAATACAGACAGGCGTTGATCTTCGGAAACCAGCTGGTAAAAGACGGACTGTATAGCTCTCTCAGCTTTACAATTAAAGGAACTACAGAATACAAAAGTTTGATCAGTCCGGTTGACGAACCGTGTAAGGTGGGGATTTTTGCCGGACACCCTTCAACTTATACGAATGCCAGTTCTGACGTGCTGAAAGACTTTGTTGCATTGCCGGCACTTGCAGATGCGACTGGAAAAGGTGGTTATACCGTTGTAAATGAGAGACAAATTGGATGGACTGGATTTATTACAAAAGACTGTGAGTATCCGGTTGTGGCGATGGAATTTATGGACTTGTTCTACACGGATGATGTTATTACGGCACAGCGCCATGGCAAAGAAGGCGTAGACTGGGAAAACATAGAGGACGAGAATTTTTTTGGGACAAAATCTCATGCCAAGGTAGTCAATACAGAAGCATTTACGAAAGGAAACAGCACATGGTGCAATAACGTACTTGGAATTATGTCCCATTACAATTATGCGTCAATTAAGCAGGAGGGCGAAGGACGTGCCGCTGATGTGAGTCGTCTGCTTGGGGAAAGTTATGAAGTACAGAAACAGGGAACCCCGGCTAAAGAAAGAGCGATTTATCTGAACTATACTACAGACGAATATGAGATCCAGGAAGAGTATACAAGTTCGGTAAGCACCTACATCAATGAAGCGATGGACAATTTCTTTTCCGGTCAGAAGGATCCAGCAAATGATGCGGACTGGAATGAGTATCTCCAAGATCTGGAAACAACGGGCCGTTCAAAACTGTTACAAGTTGCTCAAGATGCCTACGGCAGAAAATAAATGGTTTCAAAATCGCAGAGGGAATCTGAAAATGATTCTCCCTGCGTAAAGGAGATTGTTAGATGAAAAAAATAATTTGTATGGCAGTTACCATAAGCGCAGCGTTGATGCTGTTGCTGACAGGTTGTGCCAAGAGCACGGAAACTTTTAGCTCCGTAACAGATTCGGAAATTTTCCAGGAGGTTCCTCTGATGGCAGGAGCGAATCTGGAATTTTCAGAAGTGCAGGAGGTAGGAGGCGGCAACTTCATGATCTGGGCAAAGCATACGACCAAGTCGGAATACGATAACTACCTTACTCTTCTGGAAGAGAATGGATTTAAAAAACATGTAGACAATGGAGAAGGTGTGGAGGGGTATGTTTACACCTCCCATTACCTGAAGGAAGATTTGCTCGTAGTGGTCAGCTACTTTACAAAGTTGAAAGACGCTACAATTACGGTCTGTGAGAAGGCGGAATTATCGAAACGTTTAGTGTATAACGAAAGTGAAGTGAAGAAAAACCCGGCGGGTGCAAAGACAACCCTAACCATGCCGGAGCTTTGGGAAGCTGGCAACTCTTTTATTTTCCAGCTGAAGAACGGACATTTTATTATCAATGACGGCGGATATGCGGAGGATCTGCCTTATCTGCTGGATTATCTGGAGGAAAAGGCGCCAAATGGGGAAAAACCGATTGTGGATGCGTGGATCATCTCCCATGCCCATTCGGATCATATGGGACCGTTGCTTGCAGCTTCCGAACATCCGGAGTGGTGCAGCCGGATTTATCTTGAGGAGGCATATTTCACAGACCCCAGTGAGGAGGCATATGAGATTGCTGGATCCAATGGACAGACGTCTACGCTTGGATTTTATTGCAGAACGGTACCATCTATGTTTAAGACTACCAAAGGAGAGCAAACAAAAGTATACAGAATGCGGGAAGGCGAGCGGTACTTCTTCAATGATATTACGATGGATGTTATTTATGTGCCGGATCTGCTCCCGGTAAATGAATGGAAGACATGGAACGCCACATCGGTGGTACTGATGTATACCATTGAGGAACAAAAGATCATGATCACGGCAGATACCGATTGGGAATGTCAGATGTATATGTTGAAAATGTTTGATGACGAGTATCTGAGCGATCTGACCATCTATCAGGCGCCGCACCATGGCGGTAATGTATATACGGAAACGGTCAGTCATATCAAGACAGAGACAGTGTTGTATCCATCATATATAGTAGAAAGACCACTGAATAGTCTGCTTGGACGTCGACTGCAGAATGAATATCTGCAGAAAGAAAGATCGAAAGAATCCCTCGGCTGGCAGGAAGGCGGCGTTCGGCTTACCTTCCCATATCACGTGGGAGAGTACGAGAGACTTCCACTTACAGACTGGAAGTACACCAACGAGATTGCTAATCGAATGAAGAAGTAGGAAGGGGAAGTAAAGATGAAGCAAAAATGGAAAAAAATTGGCGTTGGCTGCTTTATGCTTGCTCTTGTGATACTGGCAGGGGTCGCTATCTGGCTGGCTGTGATGAAAAACAGGACAACCGAGACCAATGAGAAAGAAACGGCAAAAAAGAACAAGCTCGATGTAGAGTGGTATGATGAAAACGGAAAAGAATTTACGATCACTACGGCAGATCAGCTGTTTGAATTCTCTAAATTGTCAATATTTTATGATTTTAAGGGTCAGACCATTAAATTGGGAGCAGACATTGTAGTCAATGAGGGAAATGCGGCAGACTGGGAAACGAACATACCGGAAAGAATGTGGGAGGGCATCAGTGGATTTGCCGGAACTTTTGACGGTCAGGGTCATACCATCAGCGGGATCTGCTGTTATGGACAATTGTATTCTGTCATGTATCGAACCCAGGTGGACTATTATGCAGCTGGTCTGTTCCGTTATACGGAAGAGGACTGTGTGATTAAGAACTTTAGATTGGTAAACAGTTTTTTCAAAAATGACGTTCGGCAAGGCGCAGGCGCCATCTCCGCAGCTGGAGATGGTACGTTTGAATCCATCTATACCGATGCAATTGTTGTCAACTGCAGGCAATTTACCGGAGGAATTTTAGGAAGAACCAGTGATGATAAAGGGAAGGCACGCATCACAAACTGCTGGTTTGATGGAGAGATCCGGATTGAAGGTGGCTTTGGAAGCTTTGTTGGCGGTATGGTTGGACGAGTGCAGGAAGGGAGCACTTGCACGATTGAGCATTGTCTGAACACCGGTAAGATTTCCAGTGACTTATATAAAAAGGGAGTCCATCTGGGTGGTCTTGTGGGAAACAGTAGGGGGTCAACTGAAATCTCAGACTGCCTGGCGGCAGGAGAGCTGAAAAACGACTGGAAGTCTTGTATGGGTTCTGTCATAGGAGGTATTGTCAAAGGTACTGATTGTACGATGTCGGACATTTATACAACAAGAGAATGTTGGGATAAATCAGTCGGAGTTGCAGAAGGAAAGCTTACGGGATATCCGATTACCTATACTCAGGACATTTTAAAGGGTGTGGGAGGATACCAGTGGACAACACTGGACTTTGAGAAATACTGGGCAGCGGTTCCGGATGGAACCCCGGTTCTTAAGACCTTTGCGAAGGATGCTCTTTCCTGTGAAGGTATCGCAAAGAAAGTGGATACCAGCTGGTACAACGAAGAAGAGAAGACCTATGTGCTGAAGGATGAAGCCGATTTCTATGGATTCAGTATTCTTTCTGCGCTTACGACTTTTGAGGGAAAGACAGTAAAACTGGCGGCAAACCTCACATTAAACAGTGGACGCGCAGCAGATTGGGCGAAGCAGGCACCGGAAAACAAGTGGTTACCGATCGGCTCCACCACCAGTGAGTTCGAGGGAATCTTTGATGGACAGAATCATACCATCAGCGGGGTCTATTTGAAGACAGATCAGACCTATAATGGACTCTTTGGTGTCGTTGGAGAAAAAGGAAAGGTCAAAAATTTCAGCCTGAAAAATAGTTACTTTGAAACCTCCAAAGCAAGTTTTGGAAGTATTGCAGGGCGTTGCAGAGGAACCATCGATACTGTTTACAGCGATGCCTTCGTAGTTAGTAATGATGGAGTTAATGTAGGAGGATTTATTGGTCAGGTTCCGGGAGTAGGAAATGTAAGCTTGAATAACTGTTGGTTTGCAGGAACGGTAACGAACAAAGCAAACGACGTCACCAAAAGAGGCGTTGGCGGATTTATTGGTTCCAACTTGAGTGACTCAAAGATTACAAACTGTCTGTTTACCGGAACGGTTGATGCTTCTGCATATAACACCAGGAATAGTGAGACAAGCAAAAACATCAGCCCGAGAGCAGGCGGATTTGTCGGCGTCATTGGAAACAAGAGTAAGATGGATATTTCCTACAGCCTAAGCGCAGGAACGATTAAAGTCCACAAGGCGGCGAATATTGGATTTGGACCGATTGTCGGTAGTTCCGGCAGTATGGCAACACTGTCAAATGTGTATGCGTCAGATGCTTGTAAAACAGTGGATGTTGGAACTGTAAAGGGAGAAGTGATAGCATACGACCAAAGCAAACTGAATGGATATGCAGGCTATCAGTGGACTACTTTGGACTTTAACAAATATTGGGCGGTTGTAGTGGGTCCAGATAAAGCTCCTATTCTGAAATCTTTTGCGGGTAAGGCTCCAAGCGTAGCCGGCATTGTCAAATTTATGGATATCAGCTGGTATAATGCCAAAAAAGATGTCTACGTGCTGAATGACTTAGGGGATCTCAATGGATTTGCTTTGCTTTCCAGAGAAACGGACTTTGAAGGAAAGACGATAAAGCTTGGGGCAGATATTGTGGCAAATACCGGCAATGCAGCCGACTGGGCAACCACAGCGCCGGATAACAGCTGGCTGGGGATTGGTGCAGATGCCAATCTCCGTTTTAAGGGAACTTTTGATGGAGCAGGACATACGATAAGCGGTCTCTACATGAAGACAACCAGGACTTATCAGGGAATGTTTGGAAATACAGCTGAAAATGCAGTGGTGAAAAATTTCCGCTTAGTAAACAGCTATTTTGAAAGCAGTGCAAGAGGTATTGGAAGTATTGCGGGAAGAGGAAAGGGTACTTTTGAGACTATCTACAGTGATGCGATCGTTGTAGGGCAAAATGCCAGTGTAGGCGGACTTCTTGGACAGGACGCACCCGATGGAGTTCGTATGAATAACTGTTGGTTTGCGGGAAGTGTTACGAACAATCAGACAGATAGTTCGCAGGGACATGGTACCGGAGGTTTGATTGGTAATCTGCTAAATCCATCCGTAATCACCAATTGTCTGAACACCGGAACAATCACAGCGGACAAGTACAACAGAACGCCAAGAGTCGGAGGACTTATCGGTGCAGTGCAGCATAAGGACGCAAAAATTTCCTGTTGTGTCAATGCAGGTCAGGTTGTTGACAATGGGTATGAGAAAGGCGGATATGGCGCTTTCGCAGGCCATGTGGTCGGCACGAAGATGTTTCATGATTCCTATGCGGTTAAGGAACGCTGTGGATCGTTTGCCGCAGGTTATAATAATATGATCGACCGTACCACATCAAAACTTGTGGCAGAAAAAGATGCAATGGGAATGGCAGGTATCGTAAATTTACGTTCACTTTTCCAAAATCAGAATTATTGGTCAGTTGTGTCGGACGGCACTCCAATCTTGAAATCATTTAGAGCGGAGAGCGGTCAAAAGATTATCAATGTGAAAGCGGATACCAGCTGGTATGATGAGAAAAAGGATACCTATGTACTCAAGGATGCGGAAGATCTGTATGGATTGACAGTTCTTTCCAGAGAGACAAATTTTGCAGGAAAAACGATAAAGCTTGGTGCAGATATTGTGGTCAATACTGGAAATGCGGCAGACTGGGCAGCCAAGGCACCAGAGCTTGACTGGACCAAGATTGGTTATAACAAATCAGGGGATGATAATTATCGATTCAATGGAACTTTTGATGGACAGGGATATACCATCAGCGGTATTTATTTGAAATCAGCTGAGAGCTATACGGGTCTGTTTGGTTTGACTGCGAGTGAAGCGGTAATTAAAAACTTTCGTTTAACAAACAGTTATTTTGAAAGCAGCGCAAGAGGTGTAGGAAGTATTGCAGGAAGTGGAAAGGGTACCTTTGATACCATCTACAGTGATGCGATCGTTGTGGGGAACAATGGAAGTGTAGGTGGACTTCTTGGACAGGATGCACCGGATGGAGTTCGTATGAATAACTGTTGGTTTGCAGGAAGTGTTACGAATAATCAGACAGATACAGATAAGGGAAATGGTACCGGAGGTTTGATTGGGAATCTGCTAAATCCATCCGTGGTCACCAATTGTCTGAACACCGGAACAATCACAGCCGACAAGTACAACAGGACGCCAAGAGTCGGAGGACTTATCGG
>CABQGZ010000195.1 GCA_902463835.1 uncultured Lachnospiraceae bacterium | reverse complement strand
CTCCAGAGCTGTTCGCTGCCTTTTGTGTGGGCGGGCTTCTCCATGGCCATCATCTCGGGCCCATTTTTCTGGACATAATATCCCTGCGTGAATCCGCTGCGGCTGCCAAGCTCCTCCAGCCGCTTCCGATCCTCCGGCGAGACCTGGTATCCTTCTGCCCCATCCGCCAGATAGCGGTCCAGATATTCCCTATAAATAGAAGTGACGCCCGCTGCATACTCCGCCTGCTTCATCCGACCTTCAATCTTCAGAGAATAGACGCCGTTCTCCAAAAGCTGTGGCAGCAGATCAATGGTGCACAAATCTTTTGGACTGAGCGGATAAATTTGTACACTACCGCTTCCTTTAGAAAAACCAGCCCTGTCTCGGATGCTGTCTGCTGGGGACATGTCTTTAGGCATACGCGGCTCATCCACATGATAAGGAAGACGGCAGGGCTGGGCACATCTCCCCCGGTTGCCGCTGCGGCCGCCGATGAGACTGCTCATAAGACACTGCCCGGAATAACAATAACACAGTGCTCCGTGAATAAAACTTTCAATCTCAATGTCTACCTCATCGTGGATCTTCTTTATCTCCTTCAGGGACAGCTCCCGCGCTGTCACAATACGGCTGCAGCCAAGCTCCTTCATCAGCCGGGCGCCGTTTGGCCCCGTGATGGACATCTGGGTACTGGCGTGAAGCTCCATGCCGGGGAAATGCTGGCGCAGGAAAGTCAGCACCCCAAGATCCTGTATGATGACACCGTCCAGTCCCTGACGGTACAGCGGACGGATATAATCATAGAGCTGACGCTCCAATTCTTCCTCTTTCAAAAGCGTGTTGACTGTCAGATACAGCTTTTTTTCGTGCAAATGCAGATAATCTATGGCATACAGCAGCTCTTCCTCTGTGAAATTATCTGCGTGAGCCCTGGCTCCGAAGCTTCCTCCGGCGGCATATACGGCATCTGCACCGGCCTGAGCCACAGCTTTTAAGGTCGTAAGAGATCCTGCTGGAGACAGCAGCTCCGCCTTTTGCTTTTTCGTTTCTTGCATCATTTTATTCTCCATACAAAAGCAACAACATTCTCATTCTGATTCGCCACAGCAGGATCTTAAGAAAAATCCTCTGCCTATATAGAAAAGAGGGAGGCTCACAACAAGATTTCATTTTGTCATAAGCATCCCCTTTGATACCATATCATATATGTTCTTTGGCATCCGCAAGCGCAGTTTCCAGCTTTGCCTTGCTTAACAGAAGTTCTTTGTTCTCTGCGTCCTTCTCGTCCAAAGACTTTTCCAGAGTCTCCAGCTTAATCTTCGTGGAGATCAATTCATGCTTCAGATCGTAGTTCTCGCGGTTTAAAGTCTCAAGATCTTCCTCCAGCTTCTCGGCCTGCTTTTTTGCTTTGAAATAATCGTCAGCAATATTCAATTCCAAAAGGGTAGCCTTCGTGTCAGGAGAAAAACGCCGATAATTCTTCAAATCGTCAAACTCACTCACCTTATTGTTAATATAGGCAGCTACCTTCTGCAGATATGCTTCGCTCTCGTATCCACTTAAGGTGTATACCTTCCCGCCTATGATGACATCTGTATTTGTTTTTGCTGACATAATCCCTCGTTCCTCTCTGCCGGAGCATATCTTTGGATGACTTTCGCTATGTTCTATTATACCGTTTTTTTCCAGAATGGCAACTGTTTTTTTATTTTGTTATCCCAAAGTGGTGATACGCCAGATCCGTTACCACACGCCCTTTGGGGGTACGATTGATAAAACCATTTTTCACCAGATAGGGTTCATAGACATCCTCAATGGTTCCGGAATCCTCCCCGATGGCGGCGGCCAGGGTGTCTAAGCCCACCGGTCCTCCCTGGAATTTCTCTATAATCGTCAGGAGAATGGTTCGGTCGCTCTGGTCAAGGCCGTACTTATCTACCTCCAGCAGATCCAGGGCGAAGGCTGCTACCTCCCCGGTAATATGACCTTCATATTTCACCTGGGCAAAATCCCGGACACGCTTCAAGAGACGGTTGGCCAGACGCGGCGTTCCTCTGGAACGGCAGGCCAGCTCCTCTGCCCCTGCCTCATCTATCTTCACGTCCAGCTTCACCGCGGAATGAAGAATAATGGTTTTCAACTCCTCCGGTGTATAGAATTCCAGATGATGAATCACGCCAAAGCGATCCCGCAGCGGTGCAGACAAGAGACCTGCTCTTGTGGTGGCGCCTACCAGTGTAAAATGAGGAAGATCCAGCCGAATCGATCTGGCGGTGGCGCCTTTTCCGATCATGACATCGATGGCATAATCCTCCATGGCCGGATACAGAACCTCCTCCACCTGCCGGTTTAAGCGGTGAATCTCGTCCACAAACAGGATATCTCCCTCCTGCAGGGCGCTTAAGATGGCCGCCATCTCTCCCGGCTTTGCGATGGCAGGACCGGAAGTGATCTTGATATGTACCCCCATCTCGTTGGCGATGATTCCCGCCAGTGTGGTTTTTCCCAGTCCGGGCGGACCGTAAAACAACACATGATCCAGCGCCTCGCCTCGCTGCTTTGCCGCCTCAATATAGATTCTCAGATTCTGCTTGGCCTTCTCCTGGCCGATGTATTCCTCCAGCCGCTGGGGACGAAGATTCTTCTCAATCTTGACGTCCTCCTCCTGCACCTGTGTTGAGATAACTCGTTTTTCCATATAGTTCCTCGTTTCCTGCTATAAAAATGCCATCTGCTTCAGAGAGGCTTTCAGCACCTCTTCTACTGTGGTCTCATCCGTCACTTCCACATTGTTTACCGCTTTTAAAGCTTCCCCGGAGGAGTACCCCAGGGCTACCAGCGCCTGTACGGCCTCATTTTTCACAGTATTCTTCAGATTCAGCTCCGACTGTGCCTGGTCTGCGTGCTCCGTCTTCAGGGCAAAGGCATCCTCCAGATTCAGCTTGTCCTTCAGCTCGATGATCAGACGCTGCGCCGTCTTTTTCCCAATTCCGGGGGCTTTGGCGATGGTCTTGTCATCCTCTCCTAGCACCGCAAAGCGCAGGTCATCCGGCGTCATCACAGACAGGATGGCCAGGGCGCCTTTCGGTCCGATGCCGCTGACCCCAATCAGAAGCTTAAATACATTCAGATCATCCCTGGTCAGAAACCCGTAGAGCAGGAAGGCATCCTCCCGCACATAGGTGTAGGTATAGATCTTGACGTTCTGTCCAATCCCCTCCAGGGAATCTATGATGCTTCCGGGAATGCGGATATTATAGCCGATCCCGTTATTCTCCACTACGATGGAATCCTCGAAGATCTCCATCAGCTCACCTTTGATGTAGGAATACATATTATTTTCTCCCGTCAAAAAATAAAAAAATTAACTTCAAAGTTATTCACTCTGAAGTTAATTATACGGTATTGTGAAATAATTGCAAGCGTTTTTTCGTTCAACTCTTGTTAGAGGATATAATCGGTGATGCAATCGTACCATTGAACATATGTCGTACCATTTATGGTAAGTCTGTCATTCTCCGGCAACTGCTCACTCCACTTTTTCTTATAGCGGTCAATAGCCCAATCATCGCGATTGAATCTACGCCAGAGAATCGTCTTTCCGTTCTTATCCAGAAACTGCTCAGAGACCACACCACAATTATAGGTTTCAATATCCATGACGCATACTGTATCATAACTTTTACCGCCAATCGTAACGATATATCGCCCCACAATATCCAGTAGGAAGTCCTTCTTAACGCTTGTAACCGTTGTGCCGACTCTCTTAATATCGCCCTTGACTGCTAAATTAGTTTCGTTACCGCAATTATCTTCACCAAATCCCCAGTTGGACAAAAATTCATCTCCATCAAGAAAAGTAATATAATTGCGCACGTCGCCATCGTTTCTAAGCGTTGCCAAATAGCGGCAGTGTGTATCTGTCAGCTGAGCCACAAAGGTACGATTAATTACCTCATTCTTATCCGAGTATGATGCTTCTCTTGCAGTAAGTTCTACGCCTTCGATACCGTGAACCTTAGCTTTGCCAGTAACATGCATATCATATACATGGCTGCACTTACGTGTTGGGATATCGTACATCCCCCAAGACATCTTTTCGCCGAGTTTTGGCACCAGAAACCACCCCATAAGTTCCTCCCATTTTACGGTAAAAGGCGCCTCGGTACTTGCTTCAATTTTGTATTCAAAAATAAATCCAGGCAACTTTCTCATGCTGCGTTCTCCTTTCGATACTTCGGTATGATATGGATACTTATTTTTAAAATTCTGTTTAGCTGTATGCAATCTGCTTTTTACTGTCCCCAAAGGGATATCCAGTTGTTTTGCAATTTCTGATTGTGGCATCTCTTTCCAAAAATAAAGGTAAAGGATTTGCTTATCCTTATCTCCGAGCAAACTCAGGGTTTCTCGTACAGTATTAACCACAGAAACACCATGTCTGCCGTCTGATAATTCCTTTTCTATCAACTCATCAATTAGAATCTCATACTCATTCGCTTTCTTTCGGAAATAATCATTGCATTTGTTTCTTGCAATGCTGATGATCCATGCTTTGAATGAATCCTTATTCTTTAGCTGAGGAAACTTTTGATAAGCGGTAAAGAATATCTCCTGCAGTACATCGTCTGCATCCGCTTTGGAGCTCATCCGAAATCTTACAAAACGTTCCACGGATACTCGTTCTGCCTCCAGCAAGTTCTCAAACTCATCCACATCATCATCTCCCTTGGTCTATGAGTGATTAAAACCGGTTTCACTTATATAGACGGATATCGGTATCAAAAGGTTCATTTTCAAGAATTATTTTCCGACCTGATTATCACAATAAGGCCGTCCACATAATTACAGACGGCCGGTGTTGCTTATATGTTAGCAATTAGTGTCGTCAAAGATTTTCTTTGCTCTTGAGTTGGTTCCTTCATTTTACCGTTCTTCAGGAGCGTGGTGATACAGTGTACCAGGAACCATCCATCAGCATGGAATACAAACTGCAGTTCATACGCTTTTACCCTTTTAAGGTGTGCGGGAACCGAGTTCATTACTGCCTCAGCATAGGGAGCCTTCAGCTCCTTGAAGTCAATCTGGTATTTCACTTTAATACGTTCTCCGATTGCAAGCAGTTTGTCTCGAATCTCATCACTTGCCAAAATTACAATCTGCCATGCAGATTTGAAGTGTCCGTCATAATCGCCGTTGGTTTTGATATAACCACGTTCTGCAAGCCATGCATAATCGTACTTGGACAGCAAATTGTCATCTTCCCAGTTCAGGAGAGTTATCGTTCGCTCTTGCTCCTCGGGGATGTTTCGCTCTTTTACCGGAGCTCTGTCGGACCATTCCGAATCAATTTGCCACATCATCTGGTAGTCACCCTTATTCCACATAGGACCGCACCAGTTTCTCATATAAACATAGTCTTCAGGGAGAACCATTTCATCCGGCACTACAGATGCGTGATAGATATTATGAGCACCATCCGGGCGAATCGTGGCAACCTCTTCAAAAGAAATGCTCTCGTCCATCAGTTTCTCTCCGGACCAAGCTGCTATATAAGGAATCAGCGACCATAGAATGAAGTTCCGGTCCGCTTTAGGAGACTCTGTCAAGGAGATGGGCTCGTCAGTTTGACCGCACCAAATATCCGGATCATCAAGAATGCCGGAAGAGATCAACTCATCATACAAATCGTTCGCAAATAGCTCAGCTGCACGTTTGTACATTTCATTCTGCATCGTAAGAAGCTCTGCATTCGGTTCACTGATGATGAAATTGACAATATATTTATCCTTCTGTGCCTGTAGGAATCCATATTCTTCAAGGAATTCCACTTCATTTTCCACGTACACAGGGGAAACGCCAAGGTCATCAGCGATCTCGTTAATC
This sequence comes from uncultured Lachnospiraceae bacterium, assembly GCA_902463835.1. GTDB lineage: Bacteria > Bacillota > Clostridia > Lachnospirales > Lachnospiraceae > 14-2. The sequence continues at coordinate 696 of CABQGZ010000195.1, read as the reverse complement.
GTCTTAGCTGTATTGCGTACACAGTAGCATACATTCTGGGACAATGTGGAACGGAAAAACTCGTCCAGGGACTTTGTTCCTATGGAACCGTTGATGCCGTAGGAGTGGAATTTAATAGGGTTAAACTTGAGTTCGCTTGCTTTTCTCATCGTATCCATACCTCGTTTCAATTCTTTTTTAGCTTCAAACAAGTGCCATTTGACAGTGCCAAGAGGAATACCCAGTTCCCGAGCGATATCCGCCTGCTTGCGATTCTCAAAGTAATACGCAATCACTATTCTTCTTTGCAGCTTAGAAAGGTAAGCAATTTCAGTCTGGAGTCGATGGATAGCTTCTGTATTGTCGTCGGTGTCCAGCTCAGAGTACGGATCTGTGATCAGCTCCGCAACCTCATCAATAGAAACACCGACCATACTTTTCGCAGTGTCACGATAGTAATTGCTGAGAGTGTTATGGGCAACGGTCCAGATGAACTTTCCCATGTCCGCAACGTCATCCTTAACAAGGAGCGCACGAAACGCTCTTATCGCAATCTCCTGCGACAGATCTTCTGCATCGTGGATGCTTTTACACCTCTTCAGAGTAAATCCGAATATGGGTTTCATGTATTCTGTTATGGTTTTTTCTACGTCTTGTCTGTTCACTTGTTTGCACCTCATTGAAAGCTTTCACCCATATAGACACGCAAATCTGAAA
>CABQGZ010000194.1 GCA_902463835.1 uncultured Lachnospiraceae bacterium | reverse complement strand
TGGATTTATCCGGTGTGCAGGGTTACTCCGGAAAAAGCGGGAACAGAAGTAGTAGGTCAGGAGATTAAGCTGGGGCTTTCTATGTGGGAAGTGGGCAGTGATGTGAAGGTGGCTGTCTATATCAATGATGTGCAGTATGAGGGACAAACCTATACGATTCCAGGGGCTGCTGGAAAATTTGGCGGCTGTATTGGATATGCATCCAATGGAGAGACGGGAACCTTGACGGTAGGAACAAAAGGGGAAGAACCGGAGGTACCGGTACTTCCGGAGGGACTTTTGGATACCACATTTGCAGATTTTGATGTTCTGGATGGCGTTTATGGCTATAATGGGAATAACATTGCCTTTTCCAGCAGTCTGAAGAAAGCAGGAACTGTGGTTGGTACAAAGTTTGAGGGTACACTTACCTTTCATACGGAAAATGGAGCATTGTCCTATCTGTGCTACGGTGCATTGGATAATCCATGGGCCGGTGTCCGGATAGAAGCATCAGGCAGAAACCTGAAGCTTTACACGGCAGCAGGAGAATTTCCAGAGGTGCTGGTGCTGCAGCCGGAAATAGCAGGAACAGAGCTTGTGAATCAGGAGATTAAGTTGACATTGGCTGTCTTTGAGGAAAACAGAGTATTGAAGCTTGCCGTATATATCAATGATAAACTGTATGACAACCGTTTCTTTCCGGTAAGTGGTTTCGCGGCCAGCTTTGGTGGATTACTGGCTTACTACAGCAGCAGTACGGATGCATGGTTGGAAATCAATTCCGGTAATAAGGAAGAGCTTCCTTCTGTTCCAGAGAATCTTATAAATACGAATTTTGGAAGTTTTGGCGTGTATGATGGGACTTATTCTTTTAATGCGGGAAATATTGCTTTCCAGAATCAGTTGAAGAAGCGGGATTCCGTGATTGGAACAAGCTTTTCTGATACGCTGATTTTTCAAAGTACTGGCGATGTGTTATCCTATCTGTGTTATGGGGCACTTGATAATCCATGGGCTGGTATCAGAATTATGCCGGAAGGAAATAATTTAAGCATCTACGCTGCAGCAGGAGAGTTTCCGGAGTCCGTTGTAATACGGCCGGACATTGCAGGAACGCAGCTTGTAAATAATGAGATCAAGCTTGGAATAACGCTTTTTCAGAATGGAAGCGATGCAATACTGGCAGTCTATGTCAACGGTGCGTTGTATGATAATAAGCTGATCAAGTTGTCAGGAGCGGCAGGCAAGCTTGGAAATTATCTGGCATATTATGCAAGCAATGAGAATGCTGCATTGGTTGTAAAGTCAGGACAGACAGGGCCAATCATTCTTCCGGGAGAAGAACAGATGCCGGATCCGTCTTTAAAGAGGATTTCTTTCTCTAGCTTTGGGATAGCAGATGGAAGATATACCGCAGCAGGAGATCCTGTGGTACTTCTGGCACAGGGGGCTTATTTTGATCCGGCAGTAGGAGCGACGTTGGATGGTACTTTGCTTGAGGCAAATGTGAAGTTTGAGAGTTTACCGGGTGCAGATATGCGATTTGGTGGTCTGGATACCGCATGGATGGGACTGCGCTTTGGCTCTGCTGGGAATGTGATTGAGCTGCAGGATGCGGAGGGTCTTACCCCCTACTATCAGTTCAATCCCCAGCTGGCGGGAACTGCGCTCACGGATACATGGATCAATCTCAAGATCAGCACTGTATTCCTGGATTACGATGGAGATGGGGCAAAGGATGACGTTCAGCTAGGCATATGGTTCAATGACAGGCTATATATGAATGAGTACATATATCTGATCGATTACGCACCGCACATGGGATCCAACCTGGGTATTTACAGTAGCAATGCACAGAGCGGTATCACGGTGGAATCGGTGGAGGTGGACAATTCCATTGAGTTCTCGCTCTTTGGATTTGATCGGGATTACAAGCGTTTCTTCCGCTCAAAAGAGGCTGAGAAGGTGATCGGAGAGCCGAAGGGTGTCTCAGTAGCTCCGTTTACCGGTGACACGGTGGATATCAAAATCTGGCTGACAGTAGCTGTGCTGGCATTTGGCGGACTGGTATTCGGAATTGGAAGACGCAGGGCAATGCGTTGGCACTCGGCAAGTGAAGGTGGAAGAAAACAATGATCCAGGAATTGAAGAAAAGAGGAAGACAGGAAGTGACATCCCGCATGGATCTGGAGCCGATAAGGATTGTATGGACCCAGGGGAAGGTTACAAATGTGAAAGGATTGCTGTGTCAAAAGAGCAGGCAGATTACCTTAAATCAGTCTAAGCCTGTGGTAATGCAGACAAAGAAAGATATGATGGCATCGGTTCTGCTGGATTTTGGCTGCGAGATCCATGGAGGATTAAAGATTCTTCAGTGGACAGAGGATACCGGGCGCGGTGCTAAGATACGGATTAGGTTCGGAGAGAGTGTGACCGAGGCTATGAGCGAGATTGGCGGCAGTACCAATGCGACAAACGATCATGCAAGGCGGGATTTTCATACAGAGATTGGCATGCTGAGTATGAATTGTCTTGGGGAGACGGGATTTCGATTTGTGCGGATTGATCTTCTGGAGGAGACGACCATACGATTGAAATCCATTCTGGCGGTGTTTGTCTATAAAGATGTGCCTTATCGTGGGAGCTTTCGGTGCAGCGACCAGCTCCTGGAGCGAATCTGGATGACCGGAGCCTATACGGTACATCTGAACATGCAGGAGTACATCTGGGATGGGATCAAAAGAGACCGTTTGGTGTGGGTTGGTGACATGCATCCGGAGGTTCTGACAATCCGCGCAGTGTTTGGCGTGGATGATTCGGTGGAGCGGAGTCTGGAGCTGATCCGGAAGGATACACCATTACCCGGCTGGATGAACGGTATGGCTACCTATAGTATGTGGTATGTGATGATCGTATATGATTGGTACTATTATACCGGGAATCTGACATGGGTGCGCGGTCAGGCAAAATATCTGAAGGGTCTGGCAAAGCAGCTTTCCGACAGTATTGATGAGGCGGGCAAAAGTGCATATCCGGAGGGAAGGTTTCTAGACTGGCCCTCTCATGACAAGCCGCACGTGGTGGATGCAGGTATGCAGGCAATCCATTATATGGCAGCAGAGAGACTGGCGGAGCTGTTTCATATCCTGGGTGAGCCGGAGATGGAGACATGCTGCCGCAGGGACATGGATAGGCTGAAAGCGTATGCAACGGATCACGAAGGAGCCAAGCAGGCGGCGGCTCTGCTGGTGCTTGCGGGTCTGGCAGATGCGGAGAAGATCAATCAGGAGGTGTTGGGCAAGGGCGGTGCAGTGCATATATCTACCTACATGGGCTATTATATTCTGGCTGCCCGTGCCATGGCCGGTGATTATAAGGGGTGTCTTGACTGCATTCGGGATTACTGGGGCGGAATGCTGTTCCTGGGAGCTACGACCTTCTGGGAGGATTTTGATATGGAGTGGTTGGAAAATGCAGCGCCTATTGACCGTTTTCCAAAAGAAGGAGAGGTAGATGTCCATGGTACGTATGGAAGATATTGCTATGAGGGCTATCGCCACAGCTTGTGCCATGGGTGGGCCAGCGGGCCTACGGCATGGATGACGGATTATATTCTTGGGATTCGCATTCTGGAACCGGGATGTAAGAAAATCGGAATCTCACCGCATCTGGGAGATCTGGAATGGGCGGAGGGTACTTATCCGACACCTCTTGGAGATCTGACGGTGAAGGTGTGGAAGGATGAGAACGGGAAGGTGGTGTGTGACGCAAAAGCGCCAGAAGGAATCACACTGGTTTGTGAGTGACTTTGTTTGTGAGTATTGCCGGGGGGCTGGAACTGGTGGAGTGGAACAGTTCCGGTTATCAGTCCACCTATGAGATGGACATTGAGGCGTAATAAGAATTTATTTCATTTTTAATTTACATTTTTGAGCCAGCTTTTTGGGAAAAGCAGCTTCAATATTATATCCGTCTTTCTCCAGGCTATCCGCGATTTCGCACCAAATATCATATGCTTTTGAAAAGTCTCCCAATTCCTCATAACAGAAGCCAATGGAATATTTGGCATCATAATAGCAGGGATCACAACGCAGGGCATTATTCCAGTGCTGGAAGGCCTCGTCGTATTTTTGAAGTCTTTTACAGATATCACCGCCATAGACAAAGAGGGTTCCGTTATCTGGAAATTTTTCGATTGCTTTTTGGAACCATGTATATGCGTTATCCAAATCGCCATTATAGAGATATGCGGCGATCATGCATGTCCATTCCTCAACAATCTCGGAATTATTTTCTAAAGCAGAAAGCTGTGTGCAGATACTTTCTTGTCCTTTCCCAATTTGTGACAGTAATAGCATTTTTTGGTGTTTTGTTCTCCAGTACACGGTTTCACCGCGGTCAGATCGTGTCTCAAGAACTTCATCAAAAATGGAAAGGGATTTATCCATACAGTAATTCATCATAAACTGATGAGATATACCATAGATACGAAGATCTTCTGCGGAAGCGTTTCCGCATTTGATTAATTTTTTAAATTCTTTATCGGCTTTCAGAAAATCATCCGGATCTTTGGTTGCTTCATAGACGCTGGCCAGACGCTGCGCATAGTTGTCATATGGAACGGACCGCTCTTGGTACAGATCGTCAACCGTGACACAATAGAGTTGGGCGATTTGCGGCAAGAGCAGAACATCCGGAAGTGTATTGCCGCACTCCCAACGAGAAACGGTTTGTGCGCTTACCCCCAGGATTTCAGCTGCCTGTTCCTGTGTATAATTTTTAGTGGTTCGAAAACGTTTTAAATTATTGCAAAAGGTATTGCTCATGATCACTACTCCTGTTGGAATTATTTTTAGAAGCTTCTGTAACAATTATAGCGCAATCTTTGTATAAGTCCACATCTCATTTTGCGTGTATACTCTTATTTTCTGATGAGTAATCGATCGCGCAGGAATCAGACACGACAAAACGCTATGATAGAGGTACACAGAAGGGCACTATTGCGTATGGATGGGAGATTGGAATATTGACAAAAGGTAAAAAGCCGGGTAAAGTAAAGGAGAAATTATTTTACTCGAAAACAAAGAATGCAGCCGTGCTGCAGAGGTATTTGGAAAGGAGAAAAATATGCTAACAGCAGGAACAAAGGCGCCGGATTTTTCATTGCCGGACCAGGATGGCGTGATGCACACATTGAAAGAATATGCAGGGAGGAAGGTGATCCTGTACTTTTATCCCAAGGACAATACCCCGGGCTGTACCAGTCAGGCCTGCGGCTTCAGTGAACTGTATCCCCAGTTTACAGAGAAGGACGCTGTTGTCCTCGGAATCAGCAAGGACTCCGTGGCTTCCCATAAGAAATTTCAGGAAAAATACAATCTGACCTTCACACTCTTGTCTGATCCGGAGCTTACGGCGATCAAGGCTTATGATGTGTGGCAGGAAAAGAAAAATTACGGCAAGGTGTTCATGGGCGTAGTTCGGACAACCTACCTGATTGACGAAAACGGAATGATTGCCAAAGTCTTTGAAAAGGTGAAGGCGGCCGAGAATCCCACCGAGATGCTGGAGGAGCTATCATGAGAATCATCATCTCTCCGGCGAAGAAAATGAAGGTGGATACAGATACGCTTTCGGCTATGGGGACTCCGGTGTTTTTGGAAACGGTGGAACGGATCATGACATGGATGAAAAGACTTTCTTATGAGGAGGCCAAGGAACTCTGGGGCTGCAACGACAAGATTGCCGGGCAGAATTACCGGAGATTTCAGGAGATGGATCTGCATGGTAATCTGACGACGGCGATCCTTTCCTATGAGGGAATCCAGTATCAGTATATGGCGCCAGCTGTTTTTGAGGAGGGAATGCTGGCTTATGTGCAGGAACACCTGCGCATTCTCTCTGGTTTTTATGGGGTGCTAAAGCCCATGGACGGCGTGACGCCCTACCGGCTGGAAATGCAGGCAAAGGCTGGAACTGGGGGAAAGAAGGATCTGTACGAGTATTGGGGGAGAAGACTGTACGATGAGGTGACAAAAGAGGATCATGTGATTGTCAATCTGGCTTCCAAGGAGTATTCCCAGTGTATTGAGCGTTATCTTGCGGATGGAGATACATATATCAACTGCATTTTTGGAGAATTGGCGCAAGATAAGGTGGTGCAGAAGGGAACTTACGCCAAGATGGCCAGGGGTGAGATGGTGCGTTTCCTGGCGGAGCACAAGGCACAGCAGCCGGAGGTCATGAAGGAGTTCCACCGCCTGGGATATGTGTATTGTGAAGAATTCTCATCGGGGACGGAGTATGTGTTTTTGCGGGGGAATTGAACCAGATGCGATCAAATTACTTCAAAGTAAGTTGAAACTTATTTGAAGTAATTTTGAAGTTGACTTTGAAGTAATTTTGAAGTAAAATGAAATAAATGCAAAAAGAATGTTTGAGGTGGTCATATGTATCTGGAAGAAATCGTTGCTGATATACAGCTGGAAAGTGATAGATTTGAATGCAAAAGCAAATTGAATAGAGAGGATATTGTAGGTTGGCTTAAAACGATAGCTGGATTTGCAAATGCGCATGGCGGCG
>CABQGZ010000193.1 GCA_902463835.1 uncultured Lachnospiraceae bacterium | reverse complement strand
GCCGTTGCCTTTATGGGAGCACTGCACCCCACATAAAAGGCGAGCGCCTTAGAATCCTCACACAGCTGGTAGCCCTGGCGGAGTTCAGCCAGTGAAATGGGCTTGTCGTGGTAGATGATGACCGGGGCATCCAGAAAATATGTTGTGACCTGCCGTTGCAAGCGGGCAAGTTTCTTATCCAGAGTACGCCCGGAGGCTACAAGGCTTTCATTGCTGATCAGCCCACAGATTTCATCCTCATGGGTGTGCAGAAATACTTTGCCGCCGATTTCATCGAAAACCTCGGTAATTAAGTCGGTCACAGCATCCAGCGCGGGCATAGGATGAGTTTTTGCGGGAATTAAAGTGACGGTAAACAGCCGGATAGGAAAGGACAGCGGTTCCGGCAGCATGGAAAACGGATTAGAAGCAGGGGAAGGTTCAGCAGTGGATGTTATCCATTGAGCGCAGTGAATCAGGGCATTCTCCTTTTTCTGCGCTTCAATGGCAAAGGATCGGTGGTCCTCCTCCGTCTGGCGCTGCTGCTGGACACGAAGCAAATCGGCCATCTTTTCCAGATGCTCACCGATGCTTTCCCCGTTCATATTGATTTTCAGAAAGTAGTCATAAGCGCCGTCCGTCAGGGCTGTGCGCACGGAATCGAAATCGGAATAGTTGCTCAATACCAGAATCGGGCCGGTAAAGCTGCGCTTTTTCAGTTCATGAATGAGCGCAAGCCCATCTATGCCTGGCATTTTCAAGTCCGTGATAACCGCATCAATGTGCTGTGTCTCAACAATGTGCAGCGCTTCCTGCCCATTACTGGCTGTTGCCGCCAGCAGGAATCCGTTCTTGCCCCACTCCACGGCGGACTGGAAAGCAACCTTAATCAGTGGCTCATCATCTACAAGCAATAAATTATACATTGTGTTACCTCAACGAATGGCTTCATTTGGAATACGGAGAATACATTGTGTGCCGGTGCCGGGGGCACTTTCAATCGTAAGACCGTATTCATTTCCGTAGTGCAGACGCATACGCTCATCTACGTTACTCAATCCAATGCCGGAGAAGCGCTCAGAATTTTTCTCCTTGATGGCACTGGGGTCAAAACCGCAGCCGGTATCGGAGATATGAATGGTAAGCAGATTCTCGCTCACGGTGGCACGGACGGTGATGGTGACAAAATCATCTTCATCCGCCGTGCCGTGCAGGATGGAGTTCTCTACAAGCGGCTGCAAAATAAAGCGCGGCACAGTCCAGTATCCGGCAGCATCTTCAATTTGATATTCCATCTCAAAGCGCCCTGCGTAACGCAGCTGCTGGATGTCGCAGTAGTTCTTCAGGTTGCGCAGTTCATCGTCAAACGGAATCAGTTCATCCTTTTTAATAAGGGTGCTTTGCAGCAGGGAAGAGAGAGCATCAATGCCGTGGCTGACCGGGGTAACATGATTGAGTGTGGCAATCCACTTTAAGGTGTTCAGGGTATTGAACAGGAAGTGCGGGTTGATTTGGTATTGCAGGGTCTGCAATTCCAACTCGCGCATTTTGCGCTGATCATCGCTCCAACGCTGCGCCAGCAGACCAATTTCGTTGACCATGTTGTCGATGGTGCGCGCCAGAAATCCGAGCTCGTCGGGGCTGGGATCATTGATTTTCAGCCCGATTTCCTCATCGCTTTTCGCATTGCAGGCGGCAACCATATTATCAATGGGGTGCATGACGCTGCGGTAGACAAGCAGTGTCAGGAACAAACTGACAACGACCAGCACTGCGGCCAGCGCAATAAGCATCATATTGATGGTTCTTGTGCCGTTGGTAATGTAGGCCTGCGGAATCGTGGCCACCAGATATACATTATAGGTGGTGTTGTATTTGAAAATCGTCAGCGTATCTACGCCGTTCAGCTCACATAAAAAGTTGTTTTCACCCGCCTGCCGAAGCGCCGTGATCTGCTGGAAAATCGGGTCATCGGCCAAATCTTCTCCCAGCAGTTCCGCGTTCTGAGAAGAAACCACATTGCCGGCAGCATCAATCAGCAGGAAGTTGGACCCCTCGCCAAAGGAAACATCAGTAAATATGTAGCGACTCAGCTGGGATTCGTCAATGTACAGCATGATATACCCCAGCGGCGTGCTGGTGTGGTGCATGTCATAGATTTTACGGCCAATGACAATTTTATCGTTGGCGCGGTAAGTGTGGATGTATTGCAGACTATCCTGTGGAGAAGCGGCTTCAATATTATCCAGCAATTCATTAAAACGCTGGGGTGTAATATCGTCATAGCCCAAATCGTAGATGACTGTGCGGTCATTGGAAACGACGCGGATGTTTTTAAGGTGTGTGCTCTGAAAAGGAATTGTGACGATCATTTCACCAATACCGCTCACAATATCACTCGTAAGGGGGTGCCCATTATTGATAGATGCGACACCATTCTGTACAGTATCAGATACGGAGATGGAACCTATGTAGTCGCTATAAATGCCAAGCTGGGTAGACATATTATTATTGAGTAGTTCGATAGATTGTAAGGCAGCCTGTTTGACCTTTTCGTTCATGGATTGGGTGTATGCATGGTAAGAAAAAATACCAATCGTGATGACGGGAACAAGAGAAATAATCAAAAATGTCACAAACAGACGGGTGCGAAGTTTGATTCGTCGCAACACATTGGGGAAAAACTCACGCGTTTTTTGTGCATTTAGTGACATATATAGGCCTCCGTTTGTGCAAAGTGACTACAATCTATCCATACATTACCTGAATTATAAGGGCAACGACAGAAAAAGTCAATAAAATCCATCTTTAAGTAAAGGGAATACATTTATCAAATCCGGCTTGCCCGATATAATAAGAGTGCAATCAGGGAACGACAGATGAGCCGCATCCCAAACAAAGAAGGAATAATTTTTAGGAGGAAAACCATGAAAAAAGCAATCAGCATGATGCTTGCCACTGCAATGGCAGCTACCTGTCTGGCAGGCTGCGGCAGCGCAGCATCTTCCAGCGCAGCAGCATCCAGTGAGGCCGCTTCTTCCGAAGCTACGTCCACCGCTACCAGCGAAGCCTCTACCGGTGAGAAGACCTTTGAGAACAATGAACTGAACATCGCGGTGTTCGAGGGCGGCTACGGTTCCGAGTACTGGGACGAAATCATCAAACGCTTTGAGGCCGCTTATCCCGGCGTTACTGTCAATATGCAGATCAGCCCGAAGATCGGCGACATCATCCGCCCGCAGATCGTGGCAGGCAATGTTCCCGACTTCATCTCGATGAACGACAACGACTCCACCGGCCTGATTTCCTCCATGGTTAAGGAACATGCACTGATGGATCTGTCCGATGTCTTTGAGGAGGGCGGCATTGATGATGACACCCCGCTGAAGTATCAGGTCATCGATGGCCTGCTGGATTCCGCCAAGTGCTCTCCTTACGGCGACGGCAAGATCTACATTGCCCCGTTTGATGCCAGCCCGATGGGTCTGGTTTACAACAAGACCCTGTTCGAAGAGAACGGCTGGGAAACGCCTGTGACCTGGGATGACTTCTTTGAACTGGGCGAAAAGGCCAAGGAAAAGGGTATCGCGCTGTTTACCTATCAGGGCATCTACCCCGGCTACCTCGAAAGCATGCTGTGGCCCGCGCTGGCATCTGCCACCGGCATCGACAACATGAAGGCAATCGCCTCCTACACGCCCGGCTCCCTCAGCTCTGATGAGGCCCTCAAGGTCTTCCAGAACATGGCAAAGATCGGCACCGATGGCTACCTGATGGATGGCACCGTTGCTCTGAACCATACCCAGAGCCAGACTGACATGATGATGAACAAGGCTCTGTTCATCCCCAACGGCAACTGGATGGAAGGCGAAATGGCCGATGCTCCCCGTGCTGACGGCTTTGAGTTTGGTCTGACCTGCGCACCCGTTCTGGATGACGGCGAGACCCGCTATGTTATGAGCTCCGTTGAGCAGTTTGAGATTCCTGCTAACGCCAAGAACCCCGAACTGGCAAAAGAGTTCCTGCGCTTCCTGTACACTGAGGATTCCGTTAAGCTGTTCGCAGAAAAAGCCAACGGCATCTACGCTCTGAAGAAGGCCAACGAGATGGTCAAGGGCATCGTTACCGATGGTGTCTACAACATGAACGACATCTATCAGGAAGGCACGTTCATGGTCTTCGGTTGGGATGCAATGCCCGACACCAGCAAGGTCGTTATCGCTGATTCCGTCTTCAATGTTGCCAGTGACGTTATGAATGGTGACATGACTGCCGAGCAGTGGCGTGACGGCATCGAGGCTGCTTTCGAGGAGATTGCTGCTTCCAAGTAAGCTGAATTGCTGAATTTCCACTGACCAAAGTAAGATTGACCCTGCCGAGTAAACGCCATGCGAACTTGGCAGGGTTCTTTTTAAGGGGGAAACTTGTTTGAAAAACCGCCAAAATCGCCAAAAAAAGGCGCAGCCACTTCCCGTACTGTTTATCTGCATCAGCGTTCTGCCTGCCGTGATCCTAACTCTTATGTTCACGATCTGGCCTACGGCGCAGGCATTATATCTTTCTTTTACCAATGCGACCTCTCTGGGGCTTAACAACAAATTTGTGGCACTGGATAACTATATCTATATGTTCCACGACAAATCTTTCATTCAAGCACTTATAAACACAGCAAAGCTGATGGCGGTTGTTCCCGTTATCACAATTTTCTGTAGTCTGGTGCTGGCATTCGTTTTGAACCAGTGCAAGCTGAAAGAAATGGTCTTGTATCGCACGCTTTTCTATTTCCCGAACATCGTTTCTCTGACCGTTGTAGGTATTATATGGAGTTTCGTGTTCCACCCGAATGTGGGCATCGTCAATAAGATTCTCGGTGCTGTCGGGCTGGAGAGCTTGCAGCGTTCCTGGCTGGGCGACAGCAAGACTGCGCTTTGGTGCATCGCGTTCACGCTGCTGTGGCAGGCTGCCGGTTACTACATGGTCATGCACATCGCGGCTATGGACGGCATTTCGCCGGAAATCTACGAGTCCGCAACGCTGGACGGTGCCAGCGCATGGCGCAAGCTCATCAGTATTACGATGCCTCTGATGAAAGATATTATCGGCATCACCTTTGTTCTGGCACTTTCCGGCACCATCAACCTAAGTTTTGTGCTTTCGCAGGTCATGACTGGCGGCGGTCCTAACGGTGCATCCAGCGTTCTGCTGCAATATATGTACACGCAGGGCTTTGTCAACGGCAACTTTGGCTATGCCATGGCTATCACGGTCTTTACGCTCGCCATCTCCGTGGCGCTGTCCATGCTGTCCCGCAAATTGACCGATGCTTCCGAAGGAGGTCAGTAATATGACACAAAATGAAAAAAGCAAAATCAGAGCAAAGGTCATCAAGTGGGTGACGCGCCTGTTCCTGATTTTGGTAGCCATTATCATGCTGTACCCTCTGGCGTGGAACGTCGTTTCTTCGTTCAAAACCAGTACAGAGTTTCTGACGGATCCCTTTGCATGGCCGCAGGGACTTGCATGGGATAACTACGTCCGCGCTTATGAAAAATCTAACCTTGCTGCCAACATCGGCAACTCGATTTATGTCGTGCTGGAAACACTGGTCATTATTGTGATCTGCGTTGTGCCGTGTTCTTACTGCCTTGTGCGGTATAAGTTCCCCGGCGCGAAGCTGATTTTGAACATCTACATGGCGGCCATCTTCATTCAGGCCACTTATATTATGATTCCGCTGTTCTTGCAGATGAACAAGCTGAACCTGCTCAACAGCCTGACGGCGCTGGGTGTACTGTATGCAACGATGCAGTTCCCGTTTGCTATCTTCCTGCTGACCGGCTTCCTGCGCAGCATCCCGCGTGATTATGAGGAGGCAGCCATGATCGACGGCTGCGGCCCGTTCCGTATTTTGACGAGCATTATCATTCCCATGTGCAAGCCCGGTATCGTGACGGTCTGCATGATCTCCGCTATGGCAGCATGGAACGAGTACCCGGTGGCTCTCGTTATGGTTACCGATCCGACCAAGGCTACGCTGCCTGTCGGCCTTGCCAACCTGTATGAGATCCAGCGCTACGCTACCGACTGGGGCGCGCTGTTCGCAGCCCTCGTGCTGGCACTGATTCCCACTGTCATCCTCTTCATCGTCGGCCAGAAGCAGCTCGTGCAGGGCTTGAGCGTCGGCGGCGTTAAGGGCTAAACAAAATCGAATAGGTTAGGAGAACCGATATGCTGCCCCCGAAACATTGCAACATCAATTTAACCGGCCCAATACCCCGCTGGGATGAAGCAATTCCACTGGGAAACGGCATACTCGGTTCTCTTTTTTGGGGGCCGATGGAGCACCTGCGCATTTCCGTGGACATTGCCGGACTGTGGCTGCGTCGCCGCCCGGAGGAAAAACTCGATAAAGAATTTACTTATGCAAAACTGGTAGAGCTTGCACGGAAAGGCGATGTGGCAGAAACACGCCGTATCTTTGATACGCCCTATGCCCACCCGACACCCACAAAAATCCCCGCGGGACACTTGTTCTTGGATGGACTGCCGCAGGGCAGCTATCAGGCAAGCCTTGATTTGGGCACGG
>CABQGZ010000192.1 GCA_902463835.1 uncultured Lachnospiraceae bacterium | reverse complement strand
GGGCGAGGAGATCTGTTTGAGGGGCTGTCTATATGGCAGGAGGAAAAGTATCGCTCTTTGCAGGGAACCTATCCGGTGATCAGCCTTTCCTTTGCAGATATAAAAGAAGCTGATTATCAGACGACAAGATATAAAATTTGCCAGCTTTTGGTAAATTTATTTGATAAATATAGGTATTTAATTGACAATGGAGTTTTAACGGAATATGATACGCCCATGCAGGCAGCCTATGTAAATGGATTTTATGAGGAACTGGAGTATTTTACCAAGAGTTTGTTTATATCCACTTTTAAGGCGAATGAATGGCTGGAACGTGGAAATATGATAGGCCTTACCTGTATTAGCAGGGATTCCTTTTTATCTGATTTGAATCATGTGTCGGTGATGACGATAACATCAGATAGATATGCCTCCTGCTTTGGATTTACGGAGCAGGAGGTGTTTCAGGCTATGGATGAGGCTGGTGAGAGCAGTCTGGTAAGCAAACAGATCCAGGAAGGAACAAGAGGAGTAAAAAAGTCTTTTGAAGGGGTTTTAGCGGGCGAGCATCTGTACACGCCCATTGATGAGGAAATTGTGTATGAACAGCTAAAAGGGGATGAAAGATCCGTCTGGAGTCTGCTTGTGGCCAGCGGATACTTAAAAGTGGTGAGTTATGAGGAGTACGGTGATATCCCGATATATCAGGAACCGAAATATGAACTGATGCTTACCAATCGTGAGGAGCAGCTCATGTTTCGGAATATGGTCAGAGGATGGTTTCGGGAAGTGGGGGATGAGTACAATGACTTTATCAAGGCATTGCTTTTGGATGATGTGGATGGCATGAATATATTTATGAACCAGATTGCACTTGCCACATTCAGTTCCTTTGACACCGGAAAGAAGCCGTCGGAAGCAGCGAATCCAGAGCGCTTTTATCATGGATTTGTATTAGGTCTCATGGTAGAACGGCGTGGAAGATACGCCATTACCTCCAACCATGAGAGCGGTTATGGACGGTATGACGTTCTGCTGGAGCCCCTGCGCACGGAGTTGGATGCAGTCATTCTGAAATATGAGACGGTCTTGCTGGAAAAGGGAATCCCAGCGGAACGGATTCGTAAGTACGGCTTTGCCTTTGAAGGCAAGACAGTCTTGATTGGGAAGTAAAAAACGATAAAATGAATATGGAGATTGGAACAAAGAACTTATTCTACAGATTGGCAAGAATAGGTTCTTTTTTTGCTCTGAGGAAGAAAAAATAAATGCAAAAAAATACAAATCCCCCTCGAAAAGTTCGGAATTGTAATAGCAGGTCGTTTTGTTTTATAAGATAATAAAAGCAGAACAAACGAAGGAGGAATAAAAAATGTTGTTGAAAAAACTACAAAAGAAGCTTGGAACACGTATCCTGGCGGTGGCACTGTGTGCAAGCGTTCTCTCCGGCAGCTTTGCTGTGCTGGGACAGAACACGGGCAGCGTACTGGCGGCGCAGGAGACCGGACTGGATGTGTGGACTGCAACTTCCAACGAAAATATTTTTCGGGAGGATGTGAAGCAGGAGGACTCCACAGCGAAGATCAATGTCTATTGCGCACGCAATGAATTTGAATCAGCGCAGATTCTGCTGCGGAACGCGGGGGCATTTAAGATCAACGGAGTATCCTTTTCAGATCTGACCAATGGTGCGGACACGATCACAGCGGACAATCTGAAGTACAATTTTGTGGAGTACGAGTACCTGACCAACAATACCAGCGGACAGAACCGCAATACCACCGTGAAGTGGGGCGCAGGTTATTATCCGGACGCGCTGTCCAATGAGACTGCCATGGAAGTGGCGGCGGACAGCACACAGCCGATCTGGGTGCGTCTCTATGTTCCCAAGGAGACACCGGCGGGAATCTACAGCGGAACAGCCACTGTGGCCACGGACAAAGGCGACATCAGCGTGCCCATTGAGGCGAAGGTCTATGATGTGACAATCCCGGATTCCAAGGACGCCGAATTCAGCTTTTCCTTCTGGTCCAATCTGGCTGCAACCTGGGATCTGGAAGACGAGTATGACGGTATCAGTGTTCTGTATGGTTATGAGAAGTATTCCCACGAGTGGTGGGCGCTGATGGATAATATTGCCCAGCTTATGAAGGATAACCGTTCCAATGATCTGATGATCAATATACCGGCTCTTTTGAAGGACGGCGGAACCTACATCGATGAGAACGGAGATTATGTATTTAATTGGAACAGGTTTGATGAATATATCCAGTTCTTTATGGACCGCGGCGTGGTAAAACGGCTGGAGGGCTATGCGATTCTGATGTGTGTGTACGCATCCAATTACAATGTTGCGATTCTTCAGGAGAACGGAGACCAGCCATTGAAAAAGGCTACGGTAGCATTTGATACGGAAGAAGGACAGAAATGGCTGCAGCAAATGATCCCGGCGCTTTGCGCACACCTGGAGGAAAAGGGATGGGATGAGATGTGGTTCCAGCATGTTGGAGACGAACCCTTCAATATTCCGGCGCAGATCAGCAAGTGGAGTGCCGTGCAGGATATGATCCATGCATGCAACCCGAATATCAAATGTGGCGATCCCATTGACAATTCCGGATGTACCTCCGCTATGATCAACATGGATGCGGACATCCATTTTCCGGTTCTCTCTGTTCATGAGCAGGAGCTTGCCACCTATGACAGCTTGCGAGAGCAGGGCAAGGAAGTGTTCATGTATACCTGCCTGAATCCCCAGGGCAATTATCTCAATCGTTTTGTGGACAAGCCGGTATGGCAGATGAAGACCATCGGTTGGCTTTCCTATAAACGGGATGTGAGCGGTCATCTTCACTGGGGCTTCAACGAGTGGCTGAACTACGGGAAAAAGACATTCAACAGTATCGCAAGACAGAATTATAAGGGTGACAACTTTACCATTTATCCGGATGTGGATATCACGGAGAATGCAAGCGGTGAGATAGAGACTTCCGTACCACGGCGCGCCGAGGTGAAGAGTTCCATCCGCTATGAGGCGGTGCGCGATGCCTGTGAAGATTATGAGATCTTTAAGATCTTAGAGCAGCGTGACAGAGCGCTTGCAAAAGAAATTGCAGGAAGCATCGTAACAGACGGAGTGAACTACAGCTGGAATCTTGAACTTATGGCCAAGCAGCGTCAGCGTCTTCTGGACGAGGCTGCTCTGGAGCAGGTATCGGCGTCCTTCACCCAGGAAGAAGGAAAAGATTTTTATCAGGTCAAGGTGTCCTTTGAAGGTCTTACAGCTGGTCATACCCTCTATTATAATTCCAGTGTAAAAGAGGCAGACACCACGCTGAATTCTTTCCTGATCGGACAGGACAAGCCGGCCTTATATAATACGGTACTGGTATCTGGTCAGAGTCTGGATTGGAAGAACAATGAGTATCTGAATGTAGTAGAGGTAGACGAACAGAATCATGTAGTTACTTATGTGACTATCGCAATCACAAAAGCGAAGATGCCAATGGCTTCCACCATACCGCTGACGGTTCCCGTGACGATCGAAGCTACGGAGAATGAAAGGATAGTGAAGCTGACCTTTGATACGGTGGCAGGCGAGAATATCGTAGTGAATCCCGATTTTGAGAAGGGAACAGAAGGCTGGACCGACAGCAACAATTTTATCGTCGCGGATACCGAAGGACTGGAAGGCGGAAAAGCGGCTCAGGTTGGAACCGGCGAGGGCGGATGCACCCAGGATGTTGTGCTGCTTCCAGGAGCAACTTATGAATTGAAGGCATCCGGCAAGGTGAGCAAGGCAGGCGAAAAAGGTTGGGTAAGCGTATATGTAAACAGCGAGCAATATACACTGGAATTCACAGAGACAGAGTATACAGAAAAATCCCTTACCTTGACTGTGCCGGCGGGAGAGAACTCCAGCCGTGTTCTTACCTGGAAAAATGACAGCCGTTACGGTGGACTGGATGATGCGTATTTCTATGCGGATAATATCTCCATTCGCAGAATGGACAGTGGAATTGAAGACGGACATGCCTATTTCTATTCGAATGAAAAGAACCAGGCGGAGGATGTCAAAACAGGGGTAGTGAAGCCAGTCATTTACGGAACAGCTCTTGGAAATAACACGGAGTTATCCAGATTACCGGGAGAGTATGTAAATATTATCGAGGTAGATAAGAATGGGAAAGTAGTGGCGCTGGTTTCTATGCAGGTTCCCTATCAAAAGCTGACGGCGGAGGATCTGAAGAAGCTGCTTGCGGACAATGCGTCCTATCTTTCCAAACAGACAGAATACCAGGAGAAAGGCTGGGATGTCTTTGTAGAGCAGTACAAGGCTGTGGAGAACGTAATTGCAGATTCCAATGCGGGCTTGATGGATTACAATGCTGCGAAATTTGCGTTCCTCGATGCAGTAGACCAGCTGAAGGTGAAAGAAAATAAAGAAGTCATCGCTTTCATGGAAGAAGTACGAGAGGGCGGAAAGTACTGGAAGGATAATTACGGCAAAGAAGGATACGTATTATTTGCCCATAACAGCGATTATTCGGATGTGACAAATCTGCCGGATTATATGGACGCTTTCCAGGTGAATGGAAGCATGTGGCATGATGAGGACAATGCCCAGTATGCATTGATCGCTCCGGACGGAAGCATGCCGGGACATGTGGGAATGTATTTTGGAAATTATACGGTTGATATTACGGTGGATGTGAAGGAAGATAAGACAGAGCCATACTATATCACGTTGTATCTGACGGATTCAGATGCTACAGGACGAAGCCAGAGCATTTCCATCCGCCAGGGGAAAAAGACTATATGCACTTCCCCAGAGTATATTCGGAATTTCCAGTCAGGCGTGTACCAGACCTTCCGGGTACAGGGGGATGTCACCGTCCGGGTAAGTACGGTAAATGCAAAAAATTGTGTGGTGCAGGGAATTTTCTTTGATAAAGCGAAGCCAATGACCAGTGTTGCTTTGACTGCGCCGGTGCAATCCTTTGACCGTGGTCAGCCGCAAATCCTTGAGAACGCACTGACCGACGCGGAAGGCTTGACTGTGAGCCGTCTGATGAATGGAGAGGATGAGCTTGTGGAAGGTCAGGACTATACGGTAACGGAGAGCGGACTGCGCCTGATGCCGGCATATCTGAGTAGTTTGACGGACGGAACTCACAGAATTGATGTCATATTGAGTGACGAAAGCAGTGTGGCGTGGCTGGTGCAGGTGTCTGGAAAGCTTGTAAATAAGACGCTTCTGCAGATGACCTACGACAGAGTGAAGGGCTTAAGCACAGAAGGAGTGATCGAGAGCGCGGTTAAGTACTTTAACGAATCTCTGTCAAAAGCTCGGGCTGTGCTGGAAGATGCAGACGCTACCCAGGAAGATGTCAACGCAGCATGGAATCAGCTGTTGGATGCAACCTGGAGCCTTGGAATCTACAAGGGCGAAAAGGGAGCATTAAAGGCTTTGATCGATCAGGCAGCAGCTATGAATCAGGACGAGTATGAGGCGGATAACTGGGGTATGCTGGAAGAGGCATTGGAAAATGCAAATACCGTATATGCGGACGAAGACGCCACACAGGATGTAGTAGACGAGGCGAAGGAAGCCCTTCAGAAAGCCATCGACGCCCAGGTGAAGAAACAGCCTGTAAACAAAGAGATATTAAAGAGCCTGATCGACCGTGCCAACGAGATGCTTCCAAACGAAGCGAAGTATGTGGCAACAAACTGGCCGGAACTGAAAGAGAAGCTGGCAGAGGGTCAGAAGGTATATGACAATGAAAAGGCAACGCAGGAAGAGGTTGACAAGGCAGCGGAGGCTCTGCTCGGTGCTATTGTGGCACAGCGTTTCAAGGCGGATAAATCCAACCTGGAAGAGCTGCTGAAGAAGGCGGAAGCAATCGACACCACCCTCTACACGGCGGAGACGGTACAGGTATTCCGTGCGGCTCTCGCCAACGCAAAGGCCGTGATGGCGGATGCATCATTGTCTGAGAGCGATCAGCAGATCGTAGATGCGGCTGTGAAAGCGCTGGCGGATGCCAAGGATGGTCTGAAGCTTGCGGACAACGGCAATGCAGGAAGCACAGACAAGGACGATGCCGATAAGGGCAGCAGCGACAACAGCAGCAGCGGAAGCCAGAACGGCGGAACGAATGCGCCCAAGACAGGAGACAGCACACCGGTTGCCCTCTGGGTAAGCCTTGCAGGAATGGCATTCTTCATGGCAGCTTTGCTGGCAGGAAAGAAGAGAAAGAATAACCAGTAATCTTATTGTATTTTTGTAAAAAATCCGTTATACTAGGGAAAAGAACCTGGTATAGCGGATTTTTCGCGAAAAAGAAAGTGCAGGAGGCGGGAAAATGGCACGTACTGTTGGAATTGGGATACAGAGTTATAATGAGATTATCGAGAATGATTATTTTTATGTGGATAAGACCCGTTTCATAAAAGAATGGTGGGAAAGCGGAGCTTCGGTGACGTTGATCACCCGGCCGCGCCGGTTTGGCAAGACATTGACCATGAGTATGGCGGAACAGTTCTTTTCTCTGGAGTATGCGGGGCGAGGAGATCTGTTTGAG
>CABQGZ010000191.1 GCA_902463835.1 uncultured Lachnospiraceae bacterium | reverse complement strand
AAAAATATGAATAAGAAGATGGAGGTTATTTTATGACAAAAAGAAGCAAAAAAATCAGACTGTTTGCCTTGCTGTTAGCGTTGCTGCTGTGTCTGGACTCCGTACCGGGAAGCGTGATGGCGGAAGGCGAAACTGATACTGGGAACGAGTTTGTTTCGGAGAATCTGCTGCAGACGAAAATAGACTTGGCAAATTCTGCTGGAATAATGTTCAATCATCAAGCGCGTTCTGTTACCGAGACTACGTTACAAGGAATTGAGAAAAACGGAGTGGTAGCGGGTCTTGTTGACGGAGATATCAGTACAAACCACGATATTTGGGCTTTTGGTACTACAGATGCCCGCTGGCTTGGCGTGCGTTATGCCTTGACGGAGGCTGCATACGCGTCCAATGTGGTTATTTATGCTGGTATTCCGAATGGGGTTGATGAGGAAGGTAACGTCGCGTATTACAATGATGCCTATGATATTTATGCCGCTGAAACACAGGAGGAATTAATTTTTACGGAAAATCTGGTGGCCAAGGATGTGATCTGTACCGGAGAGCCTGTAACCTTACCGATCAACCGGAAGGTAAAATACATTATGCTGGTATATAACGCTGCAGCTGCGCAGCAGACAAATGCAAGACCGAAAGAGCTTCAGCTTTGGAGCGGAGACGACACGGCTGCGCCGCAGATTGTAAATCATCTGCGCGATACGATCAAAGAAGATGTGGCTGTTTTAACGGAAGCGGTACCGCTGGGAATGTCTTCCGATACTGGTGTTATAACCGCCTATCCTTCAAACGCTGGTAAGCTTACGCAGGTTATTACGAAGGATAACACTTCCCATACTGATATATACAAGCCTGCAAGTGGGTATCCTGTTTTCCAGTTTTCTTTCTTTGCAAGTGTTGATATTTCAAAGATCATAATTGACGCCGGTCTTTGGAACTACGACGAAACATATGATATTTATGCATCTAACGACTATGATTCGCTTTATGCCAAGGCTTCCAAGGTTGCGGAAGGGGTTGCCTGTACGAGCTCGCGGGGAGCTGCCGTGGAGATGGATATCAAGGCAAAGTATGTTGCGATTGTGGTGACCAGCGCGAATATGCGTATCAGACGTATTAAAATTATGGGAGAGAAGCTGTCCGATGATATTTTTATAAGTGAGAATCTCTTCCAGACGCATAAGGAAAAGGTCACGACAAAAGGCGTAAATATGTATATTGAGTCGGGAAATGTAGAAGATAGTTCTAAATTTGATGAAAAGAATGTATTCGGAGTCATGTTGGACGGAGATACAAATCAATCTGTCGATATCGGCACCGGTCTTGATTGGAACCCGGCACGTTATGTAGGCGGTGTGTTTAGCCTTGAAAAAGCAGAATATGCGTCGCATATATCCCTTTACGCAGGTTATACCACATCGGTAGACACATACAGAATCTATGCTTCAGATTCTGATGAAACGCTTTTCACAAATGAGAAAATGGTAGCTGATAATGTGAAATGCGAGGGCACCGAGGTTGTAATACCGTTGAATCAGAATGTCCGTTATGTGGCAATTTTCTGTACCGGATATCAGCTGTATGTTTGCCGTCCAAGGGAAATACAGCTTTGGAGCGGCGATCCTTCTCAGGCACCGGAGGTGTTTGTCTCCGAAAACGTTTTGCTTCATAAAAAGAGCGAAACCGAAGCAAAGGCGATTCTCCAGTACGAGTCAGGAACCATCTCATATGTGGCGGAAAGAAGCGAAAATACAATAAGCGACGCTGACTTTACGGTATTTACCAATGGTGATACAAACGATGCTGCGGATCTTAACAACACCATGTCGTGGGATCCTCCCCGTTATATCGGAGCGGAATATACGTTAGACAAGCCATACTTTATCGGTAATGTTAACGTCTACGCGTCGATTGGAGAAACATATCCCGAGATATACAGCGTGTATGCTTCCGACAATCTTGACACACTATATACGGCAGCGAGCTGTGTGGCGAAAAGCGTTAAGACCACCGGCAATGTGATAAATGCCAAGGTGAATGCGAACGTTCAATATATTGCGTTTGTCTGCGAATCCTGCACAGGCAATCCACGCTTCCGGGAGATCGAAGCCTGGACGGCTGATCCGGGCGCGGTGAAGCCTGTGAAAAACGAGCTTAAGGTGCTTACCATAGGCAACAGCTTTGCGCAGGACGCTTCCTGGTATTCGTCAGAGGTGGCAAAGGCCAACGGCAAGAAGCTTACCTTCGGATATCTGTATTTCCCGTCCTGCACGCTGGATAGGCATTATACGGCTGCTACAGAGAACCGTGCGGTGTTCCGGTTTACGGTTGTAAACCCGGATTCAAAGAGAACGCAGATTAAAGACGTTTCTTCGGATTTCAACGTGTCTGATCCTCAAAAATGCGCTACGATCGAGGAAGCTTTAAAGTACTATGACTGGGACGTTGTAGTATTCCAGCAGGAGAGCAGCAACGCGAGAAATTACGATACGTTTGCAAATCTTGGAAACCTGATTAATTACGTGAAGGGGTATCTGCCCGAAGCCCGTCTTATGTTCCATGAGGTATGGCGCTGGGGCGAATGGGCAGAGGATCAGTTCGGACTTATCAAAGCAAACGCGGATCGCGCCTGCAAAGAGTATCAGCTTGAGGTCATTCCCACAGGTCTTGCCTTTGAGTATGCGAGAACTGCCATGGGCAGCGAGACGGCGATCAACGATAACGACGGACATTTCCAGCACGCCAGCGAGTACGGCAAATTTGTTGCAGGCTGCTGCTATGTTTCAGCACTGTTTGGTATTCGGATAGACAGAAACACCCTTAATGGACATCCAAGCATAGATACCTCGGAGGGTTATTCCCAATTGCTTGTAAACGCCGCCAATTGTGGGGCTGGATATTACTACAGCTACAAGGATCTGGATGGAGACGGGAAGAGAGGCGACGGCGATCTTGGCGTGCTGCGGCAATATATGGTAGGTGCTGCACAGGTAAGCGAAGATTCTCTTGCGGATTATACTGGAGATGAAGCGGTCGACGTCCGCGATGTTGTGAGACTGAAAAGATATTTGAGATATCCGGCGGATATCTAAGAAGAACAGACGGAGGAACCGCTTCATGGAGTCGTTCCTCCGTTTTTTTGTCCCCTGGGATGGTTTATCTATGAAGGAGTTCTTATGAAGAAAACAATAGCTATATTTTTGGTGATGATTATGATGTGTACTTTTTTACCCGCTTCGACCTCAGCTGAGGCGGATAACGGAATTACTACCGAAGGCAGCCGCATTTATCTGGGGGGAGAACCAATGGATCTGCGGGGCGTGAATATTCCCCAGTTTTCCTGGAGCTCCTACGGAGACGGCGATACGGCTCCCGGCAGGTCGGCGGCGGATGTGGCGCTGGGGCAGGCCATAAACGACTGGGACTGTTCCATGGTGCGTCTTGCGGTGGATCCCGGTCTCTATGTAAACGGAGGAGTGGGGGCTGGCAGCGGACAGACGGTTTTACGCACGGCGGAGGAATATCAGGCTCTTATAGATCGCTTTGTCACCACACTGACGGACAGGGGCATTGCGGTGGTGCTGGACTGTCATGCCTATTCCGGAGTTTACGATACAGTGGTAAGCTTCTGGGATATTGCCGCGCCGAAGTACGACGGGAACGAGCTGGTGATCTACGGACTTTTAAATGAGCCCATAAGCGACTGGCAGACCTGGTACGAGGGCGGAAGAGTCACGCTGCCGGACGGCACAGGCAAGGACAGTATTGGTCTGCCCGCGCTGCTGGACCGGGTGCGGGCTGTTTCGGACAATGTGGCAGCCATAGGCGGAATCGACTGGGCGTTTGATCTGTCCGGGATCGCTTCTGAAGGATTTGCGGCAATGGCGGCGGAACGCGCATCGGCGCTTGGCATATCCCTTTCCGATTACAAGGCGCGCTATGACATATCTGCGGAAAGCAGACGGGGCAGGGGCATTATTCTGGATACGCATATATATTCCGATAAACCACTGGACTGGGATTCTGCCATCGGCGAAGCCGCAAGGGAATATCCGATTCTGGTAGGGGAATACAACCCGTATTTCAGAACCGGAGCCATAGAGGAGCTTAACGCCCAGGAAAAAGCGTTTTTGCAGAAAATATTCCGCTGGATCAGGGAAAATCATTTTGCCAGTACCGCCTGGGCTCTGGGGGCGGAACCATTTCTGACGGATCACAGTGGCAATCGAACTGCCCTGGGCGAGGCGGTGCGCGAGTTTGTGAAAAACGGCTCGTGGCAGTGCCAGCAGACGGAGAATCTCATTTATCAGCACTTTGGCTGGGCCAGGGGGATTCTCGGGAATGCTTCTGGCGGTGCGGTGAGCTATCACAATGCGTTTGCCGATCAGGCATACCGGGACGGCAAGAACGTCAGCGCCACCGTGCTCGGTGATATCATTGACGGCGATACGGATACCCATACCGATATTTATCTGTGGGATGGCGTTTATCTGGGGGCATTGTTTGCTCTGGACGGAGTGTATGCCTGCCAGGAGCTTCGCATCTCCTCAGGGCTAAAGGGCTATCCGGATCAATACCGGGTTTATGTGTCCGATACGCTGGAGGATCTCTATGCGCCGGAAAATATGGTGGAGAATTTTGAAACGGAGTATGCAGGCACGGTGGCCTGCCCCATGGATCGCCTGGTGAGATACGTGGCGTTTTTGGGCAAAAACCAGGGAGATAATCTCCGCATAAAGGAGATATCCTTAAGCGGGGTGAAGCCTGGCGATATCGACGGCGACGGCTTTTTCGGCGCCCCGGATCTTACGCTTTTGCGGCGCCAGCTTGTGGGCGGTATTGCACCCACATACAAGAGCCGCTCTGATTTGAATGCGAACGGAGAGATTGATGTCTGTGATCTCGTGAGGCTGAAGAAATATGTGAGATAGCAGCTATTTCCAGCTGCCCATGGTGCTGTGGCTCGCTCTGTATTTGGAGGGCGAGATGCCGTACTTTTCTTTGAAAATCGTAGTAAAGTGGCTTAAGGATGAGAAACCAACCTGAACGCATATGAAAAGGATATCATAGTCGGTGGTGGAGAGAAGATTCGCGGCATACTGCAGGCGAAGATCCGTTACATACTGACTTGGCGTAACGCCGAACTCCTTTTTCATGATGCGGCACAAATGTCCGTGGCTGAAGCCGGAATACCGGATGAGTGCAGGAAGTCCTTCCTCGATATTCTCGGGTGTATTCATCTGTATCAGCGCGGACTGCAGCCACTTTTCCACGCTGTTCTGCATCTGCTTTTTATATTCGATGATAAAGTCCGCGAAGACATCGCAGATCAGAGACATCAAAAGAGCCTTGATCTCGCTCTTGTTGCAGCCCACGTTTAACAGGCGGTGCTTCTTTTTCAGGATCGATATCCTGGAATTGGGCAGTGTTATGACCGGGGGCTGCAGCGCTTCAAAAAGATCGTCCAGCACAGGGGTATTAAAATATTGCTTTATGCTTTCGAAGTAGGAGGTTTTAAAGCTTACATTGATCAGATTGCAGTCCTCGCTTCCGTCCACGTCGTATCTGTGACAGTCGGAAGGGCGGATAAAGCAGATATCGCCCATTTTAAGCTTCTGGGTGGTGCCGTTTATCTCGTGGATGATGTTGCCGGAGATGACAATAAAATATTCACAGTAGTTATGATCGTGCAGCTCTGTCAGCACGGTCTGGGGATTTAGAAAACGGTAGGCGATACCAATTTCCATGTCCATATAGTCGAAATCATGAATTGTTGAATGCATGCCGTCACTCCTAAAAATAATCGTTTTTTGATCAGAGAATCATATACTATAATTATCTCTTTTATAATACCATATTATTCCAGTTTTTTCAATAAAAATTTCCAGTCAGTTTCGTTTTTTTAACATGCGTATTTTCTGGTTTTGATGTTTGTTAAAATAACGATAGCGACATCGCTTGCGTATAGGATAAAATAAATGCATGAAGTTTGTTATATAGATGCGGAGGAGTCTTCTTTATGAATGAAGAAAAAAGAAAAGGAATCGAAGAACGTTATGAAAATGTGGTGAGAGCGGAAAACAGCCCGGCTGACTTTTATAACGGAATTTTCCGCCGGTATAAGAATCCGGTATTGACAAGGGATCACATCCCTCCTTTTTGGAAGTATGATTTTGATGCGTCCGACAATCCGTTTTTTATGGAACGAATGGGGGTAAATGCAGTTTTTAACTCCGGCGCTCTTTATCTCAACGGAAAGTATTACCTGATCGCAAGGGTGGAGGGCAATGACAGAAAATCGTTTTTTGCGGTTGCGGAAAGTGATAATCCGGTTCAGGGATTTCGCTTTTGGGATTATCCGCTGGATCTGCCTGATCTTTATCCCGAGGAGACCAATGTGTACGACATGCGTGTTACCGTTCATGAGGATGGATACATATACGGCGTTTTCTGCAGTGAGAGCAAGGAGAGAGAAAAGGCGGAGCTTTCTGCCGCAGCTGCCCAGGCCGGAATTGTGCGGACAAAGGATCTTGTGAAATGGGAGCGGCTTCCCAATCTTGTATCCAATTCCA
>CABQGZ010000190.1 GCA_902463835.1 uncultured Lachnospiraceae bacterium | reverse complement strand
GTATTATAGAAGTACAGGTTGTGTAATACGCACAGCCGCATGCCCAGCATCTCTTTTGCCTTCAGAAGATGGCGGATGTATGCCCTGCTGTAATGCTGACATGCCGGGCACTGGCACCCCTCCTCGATGGGGCGCATATCCTTTTCGTACTGTTGATTGAAGAGATTGATTTTTCCCTGGTTGGTGTAAAGATGTCCGTGCCGCCCATTTCTGGTGGGGTAGACACAGTCGAAAAAGTCCACGCCCCGCTCCACACCCTCCAGGATATTGGCAGGCGTTCCCACGCCCATCAGGTAGGTAGGCTTCTCCAGGGGCAGATGAGGCACCACCGCATCCAGAATCCGATACATCTCCTCGTGGCTCTCGCCTACGGCAAGACCTCCCACGGCATAACCGTCCAGCTCCAGCTCGGAAATACGCTTTGCATGGTCGATCCGGATATCTTCAAAGATTGCGCCCTGATTGATTCCAAACAGCATCTGCTTCGGATTGATGGTGTCCTCCAGGCTGTTCAGCCTTGTAAGCTCCTTCTTGCACCGTTCCAGCCACCGGGTGGTTCTGGCCACGGAAGCCTCCACATAGGAGCGGTCCGCCACACTGGAGGGACACTCGTCAAAGGCCATGGCAATGGTGGACGCCAGATTGGACTGAATCTGCATGCTCTCCTCCGGCCCCATAAAGATCTTCCTGCCGTCTATATGGGAATTGAAATATACCCCTTCCTCTTTGATCCGCCTCAGCTTCGCCAGCGAAAACACCTGAAATCCGCCTGAGTCCGTGAGAATCGGCTTATCCCAGACCATGAACTTGTGCAGTCCGCCCAGCTCCTTGATGAGCTGATCCCCCGGCCGCACATGGAGGTGATATGTGTTGGACAGCTCCACCTGGGTCTTGATCTGCTGCAGATCTTCCGTGGACACTGCGCCCTTAATGGCGGCCACAGTTCCCACATTCATGAATACAGGGGTCTGAATCACGCCGTGTACGGTATGAAATTCGCCGCGCTTTGCCCTGCCTTCCTGTCTTATCAACTTATACATATGATATTTCCTTCCTGTTACAAGCTTTGTCTATAGTAACATTTTTGTGCCGCATTGTAAAGTATGGAAATAAGTTTTGCTCAGCGTCGCTGTCCTCCTCCCCCCTTTCCGCCAAAATCTCCCATGGATCCCATGTCGGAGATCTGGATATTCCCTGCATCGATAAATCCGTTCTTGTCCGTCTGAGTCTCGGTAGTGGAACCAATCGTGCCTTCCAACTGCCCCTGGATGCTCTTGGCCCGGAGAAGACAGAATTCTTTCAGTGTATCTATGCCTGTTTCAAACTCTTCATAAGTGCAGAATTTGGTGGGATCCTTTTCCACGTAGGGAGCTATCATGGTTTTTACATCATCCATCATCTGCGCAAACCTGCCGCTGTCAAAATAATCCGCGACAAACTCTGCAAAACGGGTATGATACATTTCCGTATATGTTTCATTCTGGAAAATCCATGCCAGCATAGGTCTGGAATCCGTAGTACCGCCGGATACCGGGGTATCTATGGGATAATTCACCAGGCTCTCCGCGTCTGTCTGGGATTGGAAGCCTCCAAAGGCCAGGTTATAATCCCATGGGATCATGGAGAGCTTACCATCCTCCTCGTACAGATAGTAGTTGTGGATCATAGAACCAGTGTAGCTGTCAAAGTTCAGCACAAAGTTGTGCACCACGAAATACCGGATCACCTGCTCGATTTCCACCGAATCCTCCAGTTCAGAGTTTTCATTGATATTTTTCAGTGAGGCGATCAACCGATCTTTGTCGGAATTCTTGATATCGGTTTTTGCATTCTCAAAAATATTGGAATAGCTGCTGTAATTGTCGTCTGTATATATCAGTGAAACGTCATTGCTGCCCATGCCGCCTTTTCCGCCCGGCATTCCGTTTCCTTCCACATCTGGCGGTGTCATTCCGCCTGGCATTCCATTTCCTTCCATGTCCGGCGGGGCCATTCCTCCCGGCATTTCGCCGCCTTCCATATCCGGGCGCA
Organism: uncultured Lachnospiraceae bacterium; assembly: GCA_902463835.1. Classification (GTDB taxonomy): domain Bacteria; phylum Bacillota; class Clostridia; order Lachnospirales; family Lachnospiraceae; genus 14-2. The sequence continues at coordinate 4,542 of CABQGZ010000190.1, read as the reverse complement.
TAGTTCCTTCCTGTGTTCCATTGCCGTTCATATCCGGGCGCGTCATTTCGCCTGGCATTCCACCTTCTTCCATATCCGGCCAAGTCACCCCTTCCGGACGTTCTCCTTTTTGGGGCCGCCCATTGCCATTTTCTTTCTGTGTATCCCCTTCTCCGTTCCCATTCTCCATGAAAAAGCTCTTGCCGTTTCCGCGTCCGCCTCCCATGTCCATGCTGTCCGGCTTATAGAGATTGCCGTAATCATTGCCGTAATTGCGCTGCAGGAAAGATTCCTCTACCCCCTCCACCGCGAGATACAGGCCCCAGTTTTCTCCGTTGACCGTAATATTCACATAGCTGCAAAGAGGACTTGCAACACCGAATTCACCCATGAGCTGATAGGTCAGATAGTCTTTCATATAAGTGTTATCCTGTATAATATTATTCAGGCACAACTTATCCAGGCCATAATACGTTCTGTTGCTGTCGTAATGGTCGAATTCCACTTTAAAGCTGTAACGGTTATTCCCATAGCTGGCAACCTGGGACAGGGAGGTATTGCCTTTTGCCCGGATTGCCACGTTGCGATATGCCTCGCCGTCAATGACAAGATTGCAATCAGCGTATTCCTCCTTGGTACATGTCTCAAGAAAACCATCCCAATCATCCATCACGATATCTATGGTGTGCACCCTTGACGTATCGAACAGTCTTGCCTCATATCCTGTAACAGATTCTGTCTTTTGTACTCCGAGATTTTCTGCGTTTACATAGAGAACGGTCATGGCAAGAACCAATGCCAATACCGCACAGCAGATTCGATCAATATATTTATGTGTAGACATCATCCACCGCCTTATCCCATGTAATCACCGTTATAGCTTACCAACACTGTACTGTTCACTCCGTCCATTTCGGAGAGAATATTGATAAAATCGGTATTGTCCTCCTTAAGCCGGATCTCCAGATTCAACTCTACTGCCCCTTTCTGGGCTGTCTTGCTCTTGGTGACACAGCGTGTGGTCTGTTTTTCCAAAAATTCCTTTGCGCGAATCTCGCTGTCATGCCCCGTGCAGGAAATGACCACAATATAAGGGTTCAGATGGGATTTGCGATTCACAAATACCAACAAGATAACGCCGATCACGACACTGCCGAACACCGCAAGTGGAATCAGACCAGCCGCCAGCACGATGCCAACCGCGATGGACCAGAACAAAAACGCGATATCAAGGGGCTCCTTGACGGCTGTGCGAAAACGCACAATGGACAGCGCGCCCACCATACCGAGAGAAAGCACTACGTTCGAAGTTACCGCCAGAATCACAAGGGTTGTGATCATGGTAAGCGCCACCAGTGTCACGCCGAAGGACGAGGAATACATGACCCCGGAGTAAGTCTTTTTGTACACCAGAAAAATGAACAGTCCCAGGCCAAAGGCCAAAAGCATTGCCAGCACCATATCCAGGATACTGACGCCATTGATATTCTCCAGAAAGCTTGATTTGAAAATGTCGTTAAATGTCATTGTAATTGATTCCTTTCTTTTCTGATTATTTTCCTTTTATTTTGCTGTTTCAGACGAATTGCTGTTCGCCAGTCAAATTGCCTTCCCAAACTGACTTTCTCATCCATAAGTACGGCAGGCTGCGTACTTGGAAAAGGCGGACGTATGGCGCCCTGTAAGGTTCACCGCGTCCCGAATGATCTCCGGCAGAAACTCATCCCACTTTACCTCCAGGATCACCGGCACGTCTCCCGCCGGTACAGTGACGCAGTCCGGGTTTAGGAAATCAATTCCTCCAAGCCCCGTTCGAATGTTATAATCCAGCGTCACTCTTACGTTCCCTGCGGGAAAGACAAAGGCCTCTCTCGTGTAATCCACAATTGTTTTTGGCCGAAGCTCCTTTGTGCACATTTTGATATACAGCTCATGCACCAATGGTCTGTCACAATTCTTCATCCATGCCCGGTCACCGGACAGAATGGCCGCTGTCTCTTCCCTGCTAAGTACCGTGCCGACTTTGCTGCACAGACCGTTGATCTTACTTTTCTTTTCCAGACAGATGTAGGACGTATCATGATTATAGCAGCGGATTCGGAACTTCTCCCGTTGGTTGACTCCGTTGATTTTTTCAAGCAGCGCCGTATCCCTGCCATCGTCAAAATACAGACTTCGGATCTCATAACGGCCATTGCTGCCGTTGGGATCCGGCTTCGCTACCGCCGACATCCTTGCACGGATGGTCATGCAGTCCACAGCCGTTATCTCATGCTTCCACTCATGGCGGAATTTCATTGGCTTATTCACTCCTTTCTTCGCTTTCCGTATCCTATGATAACGTCCGAACCTTAATTTTAACTTAGAAAAAGACATCCGCGCCTGGCGGATGCCTGTGAAAGTTTTGTGAACTTAAAAGTCAAATCGAAGGTGAAAGCTTATGGTATTCGTTTCCTGGTACTCCGCCCATAGCTGACAGCCGCAGAGCTCTGCAATCGCTCTTGCCGCAGACAGGCCGATCCCGTAGCCACCACCTGCTCCGGGGCTTCCCACAGGTATCCCCTTCACGCCGTTACGCCCTGCTTCAGGGCTTCCCGCAGACATCCTCTTCAAGCCTTCACGCCCCATCCTGGTTCTTGCAGCGTCCCCGCGGTAAAACCGGTCAAACAGCTTCTCCGAAGGACAGTCCGGCAGATGATCGCATTCATTTGTGAAGGTCAATACTGCGTCTCTCCCATCCGAAGTAAGCTTCATTACAATCTCACTGTTCTCCCGGGCATATTTTACAGCATTATCCAAAAGAATGGAAATCAACTGTGCCATCAGTTCCCCGTTAGATGATACAACAGCCTCCGCATCTATGCTGGTCTCAATGGTCAATCCACGCTGCTCTGCCGTCTCCTGGAACATTCCCGCCGTCTCCTTTACAAGCCTTCCAATCCATACATCTTCTTTTGTCACCTTCTGGTTTTCCTCGTCAAACCTGGAAAGCATCAGAAGATTCTGCATCAAACCATTCAGTCGCTGCGTCTGGATACGGATGTTCCTGCTCCATTTATTCTCCCCGTTATAGAGCTCCATGGCATCGGTATTGGACAGAATGATTGCAAGGGGTGTTTTTATCTCGTGTCCTGCGTCTGTAACGAACTGCTTCTGCCGCTCTATGCTTGCGGCTATGGGACGGATTGCCTTCCTGGAGAGGAGGATCACAAGCAGCAGCATCAAGCCCCAGCACACCAGGCCAATGACACCTGAGAGCAGCAGCACACGGAGAATGGAAGCCGTATCGGAGGAGGTGTCCAGGAATACATACACCATTCCAGGCTGGTTTTGTTCGGCAATCCCCCGATATTTGAAATGACCTTTCCGTCCTCCTGCATCCGCAATCACACTGCGGACAATTTCCGCTGCCTCCTCCTCCGTCACGGATGCGATCCGACTGGTGTCAATCCTGACAATCTGTCCGTTTCCGTCAAGCTGAACGGTGAAGAATACAGCGGCCATTTTTCGATCCTCCGTAACAGGCGGATCGAAGATATTTCCATGATCCTTTGGCCTTTCCGGCCCCTTAGGAGGCACTGAGATCTCATTTCTAGCCAATACCTCCAGGAGGGAGTCGGACTGTCTGCCTGTAATCACAACATTTCCAACATTCAGCAGTCCAAGGAGCACCGTCAGCAGTACTGTGACTGCCGCCATAGCCGTCACAACAAATTTTTTCTGAAGGCTCTTTATCATTCCGCCACCTCCAGCATATAACCCACATTTCGTTTTGCACGAATCTCCACATTGGCGTTCAGGGCCGCAAGCCGCTTACGGAGGTAAGAAATATACACCCACACAATTCCAATCTCTGCCTCTGTCTCGTAGCCCCACACTTTTACAAGCAAATTCTCCGTAGACAGATAGCGCCCCTGATTGCGCATCAGAACCTCCATCAGCTGGTATTCCAGCTTGGGAAGCGCAAAGTTCTGACCATTGCTACACAGTTCAAAGCTGTGCATATTCAGAAAAATATTTCCACAGCGCAATATATCCGGTGCAAATTCTTCCCGGCGACGCAGCATGGCCCGCACCCGCGCCAACAGTTCCCCCATGGCAAAGGGCTTTGGCAGGTAATCATCGGCCCCTGCATCCAATCCCTCGATTCGGTCTTCGATTTCGCTTTTTGCTGTGAGCAAAAGAATCGGCGTGTGGATACCCTCCTGACGCAGCTTCTGTACAACTGCAATACCGCTCATTTTGGGCATCATGATATCCAAAATGATGCCGTCATAGCGCTCTGAGCGTGCATAGGCCAGAGCCTCCTCACCGTCATACACGGCGTCCACGATATAGTTATGGTATTCCAGGATATCGGTCACCGCTTCCAACATGCCAATCTCGTCCTCGGCGTATAATAATTTCATGATCTTCTTTTCCTCCATGGGTGCAGTCGCTCAACTGCTTTTTACACCATAATTCTAAATATTACAAATCACCAATATACAAAGTTTTTCCTAACGATGCCAGCACTTTCAATATCGTACTTAAATTTGGCGTTGTAGTACCATTCTCCATTCT
>CABQGZ010000189.1 GCA_902463835.1 uncultured Lachnospiraceae bacterium | reverse complement strand
ATCAGATTGATCTCGGTGGAGACACTTAAGGATTTTGCCATTCCAAGGCCTCCGGCACCGCTGGTTTTCTGTTTTTTGAAGTTGTTGGGAGCATCCTCCTCCAGAAGCACCAGATCCTTAATGTTCACCAGGGAGCGCAGGATCCCCATCTGCACATAGAGATCCCCTTTTTCATTGGGCAGGGTGTGGACGGTTCCCCTCAGGTTCAGACTGAGTACCTTTACGGAATCGCCGATGCGAAGCTTCTTGGGAACCCGATGGTTCTGATTCGTTTCCGCCTGTTTTAGGGAAAGATCCTTTTCTACCTTGTTCATTTTTCCTCGAAGCTTATCGCGTTCCTGCTCCATCTTGCGGACAGAATCGGCGGCATTGCCGAATTTGTGGAAGTTCTTGATGGTCTCATCAGCCACTTCCTTGGCTTCCCGCAGGATTGCGTGTGCTTCATCGTTGGCCTGTCTAAGAATCTTGTCACGCTGACTGTCCAAACGTTCCTGTTTCTGGGTGAGCTTTTTCTTTAAATCCTCGATTTCCGCTTTGTATTGCTGAATTTCCAGTTTTTCCTGCTCAATCGTTGCCCGGTTAGTCTCCAGATCTGAGATCAGATCCTCGAAGCTTTCATCCTGAGCATCCATGCGGCTTCTGGCATCTGCGATGATGCTTTCGGGGAGTCCCAGCTTGCCGGAGATGGCAAAGGCGTTGCTCTTTCCAGGAACGCCGATGAGGAGCCGGTAGGTGGGACTTAAGGATTCCACTGAGAACTCGCAGCAGGCGTTCTCCACACCGGGGGTAGACAGGGCGAATACCTTCAGCTCACTGTAGTGGGTGGTGGCCATGGTGCGTGCCCCCATTTCATGCAGCCGGTGGAGAATGGAGATGGCCAGTGCGGCTCCCTCAGTGGGATCCGTTCCGGCACAGAGCTCGTCAAAAAGCACCAGCGAGTTGTAGGATACCTGCTCCAGGATGGAAATGATGTTGGTCATATGGGAGGAAAAGGTACTCAGACTCTGCTCGATGCTCTGTTCGTCTCCAATATCCGCATAAACCTCATCGAAGACGGCGAGCTGGGAACGATCCGCAGCGGGAATGTGAAGCCCGGCCTGGCCCATCAGGGTGAAAAGTCCCACGGTTTTTAAGGAGACCGTCTTTCCGCCGGTGTTGGGGCCTGTCACAATGAGCAGGTTGAAGTCCTCCCCCAGACGGATATCGATGGGGACTACTTTTTTCGGGTCCAACAGCGGATGCCGGCCCTTGCGGATACGGATCTTCCCTTCTGTGTTAAACACGGGAGCCGAGCCGTTATAAAGCTTTGCCAGGGAGGCCCGGGCAAAAATGAAGTCCAGTTGGGTCAGTATCTCATAATCCTCCCGGATATATGGTATATATTCAGCCGCCAGGCTGCTTAAACTTGCCAGGACAGCTTCAATCTCCTCCTGCTCCTTCAGGAACAGTTCCTTTAGATCATTGTTTAATTTTACCACGGCCATGGGCTCGATGACGAAGGTAGAGCCGGTGGCGGACTGGTCGTGGATCATGCCAGGCACCTGGCTCTTGGATTCCGCCTTCACCGGCAGGCAGTAGCGGCCGTTGCGCATGGTGATCACAGCGTCCTGGAGATGGTTCCGGATGGTGTTCAGCATGGCGTTCATCTGGGCACGGATCTTGTCGTTGATGGAATGGATGGAACGGCGGACGTTCTTTAAGCCGGCGCTGGCGTCGTCCGCGATCTCATCTTCAGACAGGATACAGCGGCGGATCTCGTCGTGCAGCGGCGTCAGCGGTTCAATGCCGGAGAAGAATTCGTCCAGGGAATCCGGGGTTACGTCCTCACGGTCACTCCGGGCGTAGGCCTTGGCACGTTTTGCCACTTCCAGCAGAGAGCAGAGCCGCAGGAGTTCCTCGATGCTTAGGGAGCCGCCGATTTCCAACCGCTTGATGGAGAAACCCATGTTGTGGTTGCCCGCGAAGGACAGGGAACCCTTCTGGTAGATTCTGGTCAGGGCGTCCCCAGTCTGGCGCTGGGCCAGGTTGATCTCGCCTAGGTCGGTCATAGGTTTTAATTTTTTACAGAGCTCCTTGCCGGAGGGGCTGCTGGCCTGGTCGGTGAGGAGGGTGATGATCTTGTTATATTCTAAAGTGCGCAGAGCTTTTTCGTTCATAAGGGTGGTCCTTTCGGTATGCTGTGCTTTTTGAGGGGCTAGTGTCCGCCCCGGGGAAAGAGTATGCCCACATCAGACGCGCTCTCGCTCCATGCACAGACGTAGCGGACACTAAACTCGCATGCCATTATCATGGCCCGCTCGCTAAGTGCCGACGTCTTGCAAGGGTCTGATGTGGGCACACCCTTTCTCCAGAGCTGCGGTACTGGCAGGCCTGTAAGTAATTATACCTTAAAAAAGAAAAACTTGCAACATGCCAAAGAAAAACGTATAATGTAACTTATGAAGAGTTTCGTAGGAACTTGGCTTGACAGACAGAAGCTGCATTTCAAAGACTTGCCAGCAAAGTAGCCCCGGGGAAAGGGTATGCCCATGACAGACCCTTGCAAGACGTCGGCACTTAGCGAGCGGGCCATGATAATGGCATGCGAGTTTAGTGTCCGCTACGTCTGTGCATGGAGCGAGAGCGCGTCTGACATGGGCATACCCTTTCCTCGGGGCGGCCCTTCGAAACAGCCCTTTGAAGCGGCCCCTTGAACCAGTCCTTTGAAGCCAGCCTTGTAATCACAATTTGCGAACCAATAGAAAGCATCAGTCACCAGAACTATGGCGGAGGAGCTTATGGAAGAACGTGACAATAAGCAGGAATATTCCTTTATCAAGGAGAAGATCAAGAACAAGCCCATAAACAAGCGGCGTCTATGCCTGAAAATATTGTGGGTGATTTCGTGCGGGATTTTGTTTGGCCTGATGGCGAGCCTGACCTTTGTGGTGGCAAAGCCAAAATTCGAAAAGCTGACGTCCCCCGGACCGGGAACTGTCACACTGCCCCCGGATGAGGTGGACGAGCCAGGGAACCAGGACGAACCGGATCATACGGATCCAGACAATCCCTCCGGGCAGGAGCCTGTCTATGTGAAGAAGGAGCTGGAGGTGGAGGATTACCAGGCATTACAGAACAAGCTGTACGCCATCGGCAAGAAAGGAAACCGCTCTGTGGTGACCGTTGCCGGCGTCATCAACAATACGGACTGGTTTGAATCGGCCTATGAGAGCCGGATTGAGGCTTCCGGGATCATCATTGCCAACAACGGTCAGGAGCTGCTGATTTTGACAGAGAAAAGGGTGATTGCCAATGTGGCGGCTATAAATATCACCTTTGTCAACAACGATACGGTGACGGGCACACTGAAAAAATACGACGGCAATACCGGGATTGCGATCATCAGTGTGAAGCTTTCCGATATTTCACAGGAGACCATGGGGAAGATCGATGTGGCTAAGCTGGGAAATTCCCTGACGGTGAATCAGGGAACGGTAGTGATTGCAATCGGAAGTCCGCTTGGATATAATTATTCCATTCGGCCCGGGACTGTCACTTCCGCGGGAAATACCGTGTCCACCTGGGACTGTAACTATACGATATTTACCACAGATATCACGGGAAGCGCCAGCGGCAGCGGTGTTTTGATCAATCTGAGCGGTGACGTGGTCGGTCTTGTGATGCAGGGCTACAGCAGCCAGGGAGACCAGAATACCATCACGGCACTTTCCATCTCTCAGTTGAAGGGAATCATTGAGGATCTGTCCAACGGGAAGGCGATTCCGTACCTGGGCATGAAGGTCAGCACTGTGACGGACGAGATTGCCAAGGATTTTGGGCTGCCTCGAGGGTTATATGTAAAAAGTGTGGAGACTGCTGTGGAATCACCGGCTATGAGCGCGGGGATCCAGGAGGCGGATATTATCACGGAGATCAACGGGGACGAGGTTCTGACGGTGGAGCAGTACACCCAGAAGGTGCATTCCCTGTCCCCGGAGCAGACGGTGCAGATAAAGGTGCTGCGCCAGAGCGGTGAAAAATATGTGCCGCTGGAATGCACGGCAGTGGTATCTGTGCTGCCATAAGAGAGACAAATAGATTTTGGAGGAAAATATGAAATATATCGAAACATTGCGGGAGGGGGAGCGCGTAGGCTCCATCTACCTGTGCAAACAGAAACAGACTGCGCTGACAAAAAACGGAAAGCCTTATGAGAACCTGATTTTACAGGACAAAACAGGAACGCTGGACGCCAAGATCTGGGATCCTAATTCCCAGGGCATTGATGATTTTGAAGTGTTGGATTACATTGACGTGGTGGGGGATGTGACAAGCTTTCAGGGTGCTCTGCAGCTGAACGTGAAGCGGGTGCGCAAGGCAAAGGAAGGAGAGTATGACACCCGGGATTACCTGCCGGTCAGTGATAAGAATATTGAGGAGATGTACCGGGAGCTTGTGGGGTTCGTGGAAGGGCTGAACAACCCCTACCTGAAGGCGCTGGCGGAGAGCTTTTTCGTAAAAGATAAGGATTTTGCAAAGCGTTTTCAGTTCCACAGCGCGGCCAAAAGTGTACATCACGGATTTGTGGGAGGATTGCTGGAGCACACCCTGAGCGTTACGAAGATGTGTGATTATTATACAGGGGCTTATGGGATATTGAACCGTGACCTGCTGTTGACGGCGGCCATGTTTCATGATGTGGGAAAATTGGAGGAGCTGTCTACATTTCCGGCCAATGACTACACCGACGAAGGACAGCTTCTGGGGCATATTATGATCGGGGCAGAGATGGTGGGCGAGCGAATCCGCCAGATTCCCGGGTTCCCGGCGAAGCTTGCGACGGAGCTGAAGCACTGCATTCTGGCTCATCACGGGGAGCTGGAGTTCGGCTCACCCAAGAAGCCGGCCCTGGCGGAAGCGGTGGCCTTAAGCTTTGCGGACAACACGGACGCCAAGCTGGAGACCATGAAGGAAGCTTTTGCGTCCGTTCCGGAGGGAAATACGGATTGGCTGGGCTATAACCGGCTGTTTGAGTCGAATATTCGGAAGTCGAGCGTATAGGAAAGGGATATATGGGTAACAAGCGTAGTACTTATGTGGGATTTAAAAAAGATGATATTTTAGAACTTCAGATCCAGGATATGGGTGTGGATGGAGAGGGCATCGGGAAGGTGGATGGCGTTACCTTTTTCGTGAAGGATGCGATTCTTGGCGATACGGTGCTGGTAAAGATCATGAAAATGAAAAAGAGCTACGGTTATGCCCGGCTGATGGAGATCAAAGAGCCGTCCCCGTATCGCGTAGAGCCCCATTGTCCGCTTCACCGTCAGTGCGGCGGCTGCCAGCTGCAGGCGTTGGAATATGAAAAGCAGCTGGAATTCAAAGAGAATAAGGTGAAAAATAACTTGATGCGGATCGGGGGCTTTACGGATGTGGAGAAGGTTCTGGAGCCCATCATTGGAATGGAGGAGCCCTATCGCTATCGGAATAAAGCGCAGTTTCCCATTGGACGGGATCGGGACGGAAGGATCGTCACCGGCTTCTATGCCAGCCGGACCCACAACATTATTCCAAATCGTAAGTGCTATCTGGGATCTGAGGTAAATGAACAGATTCTAGATATTGTGATTGGCTTCATGGAGCGCCATGGGATTGACCCTTATGATGAAACTACGGGCACTGGACTGGTGCGCCATGTGTTGATCCGCGTAGGCTTTTTTACCGGAGAGATCATGGTCTGTCTGGTGATCAACGGGAAAAAGCTGCCTTTTGCAGAAAAATTGGTGCAGGAATTATGTCAACTGAATGGCATGACAAGCATCACACTTAATGTGAATCAGAAGAATACAAATGTGATACTGGGGGAGGAGATTATCTGCCTGTGGGGCCAGGAGTACATCACGGACTTTATCGGGGATATCCGGTATCAGATTTCGCCCCTCTCCTTTTTCCAGGTGAACCCGGTGCAGACGAAGCGGTTGTATGAGACCGCGCTGGAATATGCGGGGCTGACAGGGCAGGAGACGGTGTGGGATCTCTACTGTGGCATTGGAACGATCTCCCTGTTCCTGGCCAGGAAGGCAAAGTGGGTGAACGGGGTGGAGATCATTCCGGCCGCCATAGAGAATGCCAGAAATAATGGGGCTTTGAATGGGATTTCTAACGTGGAATTTTTCGTGGGAAAAGCGGAGGAAGTGCTGCCGGAGTTTTATGAGCGGGAGAACCGCCGAAGGAATGAAGGCGATGAGGCGGGGGAAGAGGCCGATGAGAACCAAAGGCAGAAGCAGCAGAGGAATCAAGGATTGTGTCAGAATCAGGAACAGGATCGGTGCCGGGAGATGCTGCACCCGGATGTGATCGTAGTGGATCCGCCGCGGAAGGGGTGCGACGAGATGTGCCTTGAGACCATTGTGCGGATGGCTCCACAGCGTGTGGTCTATGTGAGCTGTGACTCAGCTACCCTGGCGCGGGATCTGAAATACCTTTGCCAGAATGGGTATGAGCTTAAGAGGGTGCGGCCGGTGGATATGTTTCCGCAGACGGTTGGGGTTGAAACCTGTGTTTTATTGTCGAAATTATGGAAAAACGTGACAGCTATGTGAATTTACGTTTAGATATGGAAGATTACTATAGATT
>CABQGZ010000188.1 GCA_902463835.1 uncultured Lachnospiraceae bacterium | reverse complement strand
ATTTTTACCTAAATAATATCAAATCTTGAGCAAAACATTGCAATTCTTGCTGTCTCGTACTATAATAAATTTCAAACTACTTACCCAGGGAGGTTCTCATGCACGAAGAAGCTTATTTTATGACCGACTGGATTACCTGTACACCAGAAGATACTTTATTTGAACTGCACTGGCATGATGAATATGAGATTCTTTTGTTTATAGAGGGGGATGCGAAATATATTGTAGAGGAAAAGACCTATTCGCTGGAACCCTGGGACATGATCCTTATACGAAAGCATGAGATGCATCGTATCCACCACAACAGCAACGCCCGCTACCAGCGCTGTATCTTAAGAGTTTCACCGAAATTTTTTCAGCAATACAACTGTCAGGAATATGAAGCACAGTTTTTGAACGCGCCGGTTGGCACAGACAATAAAATAGCCGCCAAAGTCGTTCGCTCCAGCGGCCTGTATGATGCTTTTGTGAGATACAAACGGTATTCCGAGAATTGTACGATACCCAAGAATTCGCCCATTTTACTGTCTATCATCATCGAAATTTTGTACCTGCTCAATAAAAATATTGGTTTTTCCAAAGCAGACACCACCAAAGGTTCCATGCGGTCTGTACTGGTCTATCTGAACAACCGGTACATGGACGATATCACTCTTGATATGCTTGCTGACAGATTCTTCCTCTCGAAATATCACTTGTGCAGAGAATTCCGCAAAGCCACCGGTCTGACGGTGCATGAGTACATCTGCCGCAAACGGCTGGCTCTGGTCCGTGAGCTGCGGGAGGATGGAAAGAATCTGGGAGAAGCAGCCATGACGGCTGGGTTCCGGGACTACTCCTCCTTCTACCGCGCCTATGTAAAGGAGTACGGCGTATCGCCCAGGAAGGAGTCGGTGCCTCAGGAGAGCGGGCAATAAGCCCAGCCATCCAGCACCTACTATTTCTCCTCGCACACCTGAAAGATATAGAACTTCAGATAATAGCTCTCGTCCGCGGACCACAGGATCGGGTGATCCGGCGCCTGGGTCTTAAATTCCACCTGGCGCAGACGCCTGTGGACATTCTGGCCCGCCTGCTGAATGGTCTTGGTGAACAGCTCATAGTCCATAAAATGGGAGCAGGAGCAGGTGGCCAGATAGCCGCCGTCCTTCACCAGCTTCAGCCCCCGGAGGTTGATCTCCCGATAGCCCTTTACCGCATTTTTGATGGAATTTCTGGACTTTGTGAACGCCGGCGGATCCAGGATCACCACGTCAAACCGTTCTCCCTGGGCGTTCCAGCTCTGGCAGCAGCTCGAACACGTCCTCACAGCGGAACCGCACCCGGTCTGACAGGCCGTTTAGCGCGGCGTTCTCTGCAGCCTGATCCACCGCCAGCTGAGAGGCATCCACTCCAAGCACCTCCCGGGCTCCTGCGATTCCCGCATTCAATGCAAAGGAACCGGTGTGGGTGAAGCAGTCCAGCACCCGGGCGTCCCTGCAGAGGCGCTGAACAGCCAGGCGGTTGTACTTCTGATCCAGGAAAAATCCTGTCTTCTGGCCATCCTTCACATCCACCATGTACTTCACACCGTTCTCTTCGATCAGCACCTTGGTATCAAATTCCTCCCCCAGAAATCCCTTGTATAATTCCATGCCCTCCTGTCTGCGGACTTTGGCGTCGCTGCGCTCATACACGCCGCGGATCATGATTCCATCCTCCGCCATACACGCTCTTAAATCCGCAAGAATCTCCTCCTTAAAGCGATCGATGCCCAGAGCCAGAGACTGCACCACCAGCACATCCGAGAACTTGTCCACCACAAGACCCGGCAGCCAGTCCGCCTCCCCGAAGATCACACGGCAGGAGCTGGTGTCCACCGTCTTCTTGCGGTATTCCCAGGCATCCCGCACCCGCATGCGAAGAAAGTCTGCGTCAATCTCCTGATCCTTCTTCCGGGTCATCATGCGGATCCGGATCTTGGAATGGTTATTGATAAAGCCTTTTCCCATGGGATAACCGTCAAAATCATGCACCGCTACGATATCTCCGTTCTCATATGCTCCCAGTATGGATTCGATCTCATTGTCGTAGACCCACATACCGTCGGATTTGATGGTTCTTCCCTCACCCTTTTTTAATGTCACTACTGCGTTGCTCATCTCTTCTGCTCCTCTATCCGCTCTGCCAGATCGTTCAGGTACACCCAGCGCTCCATTTTCTCATCCAGCTGCTGGGAAATCTGCTCCTGCTCCTCCATCAGTTCCCTCAGCTTCATGCTGTTGGTGGCATTGGCCGCCACATCTCCATCCAGCTGTTCCAGTTTCTGCTCCAGCTTGGCGATATCCTCGTCAATGGTCTCATACTCCCGCTGTTCCTTATAAGTGAATTTCAGCTTTGGGGGAATAAGATTGGGCTTGCCCGACTTGGAAACCGCAGGCATGTCATTGTCCTTCCCACCGTTCACATCTTCTTTGGACTGATTCTTACCACTCTTCCGGTTCAGGAAGGACTGCTTCACGCCGCCATCCTCCGTATATTTGTCCGGATACCGCGCTACCCGCGCTTTCAGGTAATCCACATATCCGCCCTCGTACTGCTGGATATGGCCCTCTCCCTCGAAGGCGAAGATCCGGTTCACGATCCGATCCAGAAAATACCGGTCATGTGACACGGCGATGACAATCCCGTCAAAACTATCCAGATAATCCTCCAGAATACTTAAGGTCTGAATATCCAGATCGTTGGTGGGCTCGTCAAAGATCAGCACATTGGGCGCCTGCATCAGAATCCGCAGCAGATACAATCTTCTGCGCTCCCCGCCGGACAGCTTGCCGATCTTCGACCACTGCATAGTTCCATCGAACAGAAAACGTTCCATCAGGGCGGATGCGGTAAGCTTCCCGTCGCCAGTCTCGATGTACTCCGCCACCTGGCGCACATAATCAATAGCCTTCATCTCAGGATCCATATGCACGTTGTCCTGGGCAAAATACCCGATTCGGATAGTCTCGCCAATCTCGATAGTTCCCGCGTCCGGCTGCACCTCGTTCACGATCATTTTCAGGAGGGTACTCTTGCCGCTGCCGTTGGATCCCACAATTCCAATCCGATCCTGCCGCAGGAAAATATAAGAGAAATCATCAATCAGCTTTACCTCGTCATACGCCTTGGAAAGCCCGGCAAGCTCGATGGTCTTTCTCCCCATCCGGGACGCCATCGAGGACAGCTGCACCTGCTGTTCCGCCAGGGGACCGTCCTGGTTCACCAGCTCCTCGATGCGCTGAATGTGAGCCTTCTGCTTGGTGGAACGTGCTCTTGCCCCTCTGGCCAGCCAGGCCAGCTCCTTTTTCAGGATGCTCTTCCGCTTCCGCTCGGAAGCCTGCTCCATATCCTGCCGCTGCATTTTCAACGCCACATACTCGGAGTAGGAACCCGGATAGCTGTAAATCTTCCCGTGATCCACCTCCACGATCCGATCCGCCACCCGATCCAGGAAATACCGGTCGTGGGTCACCATCACCACAGCTCCCCGGTAGGAGATCAGATAGTCCTCCAGCCACCGGGCCATCTCATTGTCCAGGTGGTTGGTTGGCTCGTCCAGCACCAGGATATCCACCTTCTGAAGCACAGTGTTCACCAGGGCAATCCGCTTCTTCTGCCCGCCGGACAGCTGTTCCACCGGATAGTTATAATCGGGAAGGTCCAGCCGGTTCAGCATGGACTTAGCGTCGCTTATAAGCACCATGTCCTGATCATCCATCCCCATGAGGGCCGCCGACAGCACGGTACTGCCCTGGGCAAATTCCGGGGTCTGCATGAGATAGCCAATCTTCACATGGCTGCCCATGACGACCTGGCCGGAATCAGTCTCCTCCCTGCCGGCTATGATCTTGAGCAGTGTGGACTTGCCCATGCCATTCATGCCGATGACGCCGATCTTCTCCCCCTCCTGGATAGAGAAGGCGGCGTCCTCAAAAAGTACACGGTCTGTATACGCTTTGGAAAAGCGTTCTATGGTTAGTAAATTCATTTGGTTCTCCTTGATTCGAAATTTCTTACAATCATTACCTACAGCTGCTCTCTAACCTGCATTAATGCAAATCCAAGAAGATTTTGACCGTTCCATTTCTGCATATCGAAACGGCCTGGGTCATGCATAGACAGCCCAATTCCCCATATCCTATCGTGTACGGCACACTCAGCTAAAATTGCTGTCCCAGTACCTTTCAATTTTTCTCCAAGATCTATGTTCTGCGAAAATTTAGCAAGCAATCCACGATATATAATAATCTGACGTACACCATTCCAAATCACATCATCATAATGTGCCACCTGTCTACCGTATTGCTTGATTTTTGCCACATCATCTTCCTCTAATATTTTCTGAGCAGTATCCATATCATTGAAAATCTTCGCTTTCTGATACATCATGTATTTTTCCATTGACGAAAATGTGATCCCATTCTCTATAAATTCAGACATATACCAGTTACTGAGATATCCATTCTCCTCCTCTGGATTATGAAAACAGATAATATTATTCACACAATCACAACCTTTCTTTACAATATTTTTATCACCAGAACGTTCCTACACTGTTCCCAAGCATTCTTGCTTTTCCAACATTAACTCATCGTCAAGCCAATCGCCATCTGCAGTATCAAACAACAAGATGCCCAATCCTTCCGCCTCATTTTCTGACATCTCCTATCCAAACTGCTTTTCTCACCATGTGTGTTGACCAGTTGCGAGCAGGCTATCTATATCGTCAAATGCATTCTCCATTCGCTCCGTGTGATATCCCCAATAACCATCATAGATTTCTTGAGTGATACCATGCTGATCCCATTCTTTTAGAATTTCACCTGTTTTCTTATCTTTATACGATGCATAATACTCCAGTAAATACATAAAAAAGTACATTTCTTCTGACATGTCACTCCCCCCTTATATAAACAGAACTTCTGGGATTACCGGTAATTTTCTCATTCTCCCACATCTCAAATATTGCCCCTGCCCCAAAAGATGTCAATCCACAGTCCGCATTTTCCAGCATTTCATGCGTTTCTGACATGACAAATGCCCTGAGTGCATCCATCTGAGTATATCCATATTTATCAGCAATCATTTGAACAACTTCCCCATTATAATAATCAATAACATCTGGTTCTAATCGTCTCATACACATTTTCCCTCCACAAACTTCAAAATTTTCAATGCTTTCTCTGTTCGGAATGCATACTGATCCTTTAATTTTTGAGGAAGAAGCAGTTCTATAGCTATGTCCTCCGAAAAATAGCCTTTCAAATAGTTGTTCACTGTCCGGATAGCCTGATCATTTGCTACCGGTCCTATTACTATATCATAAACTCCGTCCACAGATTTTCCTGTTCTGTTTGCTGAAATAAACCTGAGCCATTCCTTATTCGCAGCTTCAAATGTCAACAAATCCAACTTTTGAAGTTCCTCTTCAAAAATATCAAATATGGTAACTGTAGGCACACCTGTCCCACGATTGTTCGTTGTACGTAATGCCCACTTTCTTGCCTGTTCAAAATCACTCGTCAGGTAAAAACCAGCTCCAAAATCCAATAATCTTTTTGATGGAAGTAATTTGGGATCCTTTACCTCTATATTACTGCCGTGATATAATCGCATAAATTTCACCTTTCTTTTTCACACAAACATATTCTGTAACATAAATTTTTTCATTTTTTTCAGTTCATTCTGCTTACGCTGTTCCCAAGCGTTTGTCCAAAAGTGAATTTTAATCCGCGTTTTTGATGTTTTCTGTCTTGAAAACATTGTATCCCTCATAGTGATAGCTCGCATCAATGCCTTTCATATACACCTCGCGGTCATGAATTTTGTCCGTGAGAACTCCTTTGAGTAATACTTTAATTTCCACATCCTTAACAGGACTTCTTTCCATTGCAAGCAGGTAATCTTCTTTATCAACTTTGCTCCAGTCAACAACCAACTTCAATTCCTTTTTCAGAATTGCATCCAGCCATATTCTTGCACTGCGGCCGTTGCCCTCCCGGAACGGATGGGCAACATTCATTTCAACATATTTCTCAATGATCTCATCAAATGTAGATTGCGGCATTTTTCCAATATTGGCAAGCGCCGCTTCAAGATACATAACAGAAGCAAAACGAAAGCCGCCTTTTGCGATGTTCACTGTACGTATTTTCCCTGCAAAGTCGTATATCCCACCAAACAAATATTCATGGATCTTGCACAGGCCTTCAAAGGTTCCCACTTCAAAGGTGTTAAGCAGGCCTGTTTCAAAAAGTTCAAGTGCTCTTGTTTTACTGATTTTCTCTTCCACACGGGCAAGCTCCGACGAATCGGTAATGCCCAACTTATTTTCCAATGCCATAACAGACGCCCTTTCTCCTCCCGATCATGAAAACGGATCATATTATTCATACAATCTCTTTCTACACAAGCATACTTTGCAGTTTCATTGTATCACAGCCACTTCTATATTACAATTCTACTTGCAAGAAAAAAGCCCGGTTAGAGGCGCAAAATTTTACTTTCGACAATTTACGCTTCCTAAACCCGGCTTTTTCAATCATGCTTCCGCCCATACTACGGCATGACACCAGTAATCTCCTTCGCCCGCTCCAGAGCTGCATCAATATTGGCGCTGAAA
>CABQGZ010000187.1 GCA_902463835.1 uncultured Lachnospiraceae bacterium | reverse complement strand
ATAATATTCTCTCCACTTTCAATTCAGATTGTATACTTCGCAAATTGTATACTACGGCAACACTGGTTTTCAACTGCCAAAATCATACATAACTCTTATTTTTTTACACCGTACTGGTATCCAAGCTCATACATCCGCACGATCCGCTTGGGATCGATCTCCGGCAGGAAGCCCTGGGAGGGACCAAAGATGAAACCTCCCTGATCAAACAGCTCCATGGTTTCTTTGATGCGCGCTTCGATCTCCTCGTCCGTCCCGTCGATCAGCAGGTGCATGGCGTCCATGGAGCCTGCAAAATATAACTGCTCTCCGAACTTCTCCTTCAATGCGGGAAGTTCCATTCCTACCGCTGACACCTGAATAGGATGAAGGCCATTCAGTCCCGCGTCAACTAAATCAGGAATAATTCCCACCACGCTTCCGCAGGAATGCTGCTGCACGATATAACCATAGCTCTTGGCAAGGTCATAAAGTTTCTTCAGACGTGGCTTAATAAACTGCCGAAACAAATCGGGGCCATATAGAAGACTTCTCTGAGTTCCATAGTCGTCTCCCATAAAATAAATCTGCATTAAATCTCCAGCCTTCTCAAACATCCGCCGATTACATTCCAAATAGAAATCAAGAATCTTATTAAGCAGCGCCTCCACCAGCTCCGGGTCATCGTACATCATCACCATCAGGTTCTCCATGCCCACAAGCATGGTAGCCTGTTCCAGGAAGGGGCTCCACATGCCGCCGAACACTGCGTAATCCTGGAATTGCTCCATCTTCGCGATATACTTGTCATAGTCGATGTCATCCGGGTTGGGCCAATGGCCGTAATTCTCAATATCCGCAAGACTCTCCAAATGAGCCAGCGGATGGGAGGCGGGGATCCCTCCGTACAATGTCTTCTCAATACCCCACATGTCTACATATGTTCCATTCTCATAGACGTTCACCGGATTGAAATCGTCCATACAGACGCACCATCTGCAGTCGATATGAAGCTTTCGATGCATCTCCTCCTCATCGGTGCACCCGGCAGCCTTTATCACTGCCTCTGTCACATCTGAGGTGGTGCAGTCCATAAACATGGGGATCCGGTCTACCTTTTCATGGCGGATGGCCGCCATCACACGTTCTCTGCTGTTCATTTTTATTTCCTCCACTTTTAAGAAGAAGCCGTCGCATCTGCGGCAGCTTCTCCCCTACATTTTCTCTGTTTTCTTATTCGTCAAAACTTATTCGGTCGGACCATATGTATTTGCTTCCCAGATTGGCTGGAACTCCTCGATGAAATTCTTGGACAGATATCCCTTATCATCGGAAACCAACATGTTATAGCATGTGGTAAATTCAGCGATTGTAACGCCGTCCATCTGTCCCTGTGCCAGTACGCTCACCAGCTTGTCCGCTCTGTCGTAATCCGCCATTCTTCTGGCTTCAAAATCATTCGGTGCCTTTGCCGGTTCTGCCACCTTGAAGTTCGTGTTGATACCATTCGCATTGTGACGCTCAGATTCCGCCGCAACCATCACCTTCAAAATCTCTGCAAGCAGTTCCGGATCCTTGGCATTCGCATTGGCTGTATATCCGCCGCCGTTTCCTTTCCTCGGCTCAAAAATAAGCTGAATATAATTGTCAGAAGCATTCGGGAAGCTGAAGGAGCCTGCCTCAAAGCCCAATTTATCTGCAACCATATCTCCGTTAAACCAGGAGTAGGTTAACATCATAGCTGTATTTCCAGCCTGGAATCCGGAATAAGCTGCTGCATCGTCTTTGTTAGCAATATCCGGAGCGAAAGCTCCCATGGTTTTCAGCTCATCAAAGTATGACAATGCCTTTTTCACCCTCTCGTCTGTCCAGTCACATTTGCGCTGATTCAGTTCGATGAAGGCATCCGGCGCAGCACTTGCAATAATACCGTCGATCAAAGAATAGGAAGATACCCAGGACGCTGTGGTGATCGGTGTAATACCAGCATCTACAAACTTTTTGCATGCTGCCACAAATTCATCCATGTTCTTCGGTTCCTGCACGCCATTTGCTTCAAAAAGCGCCTTGTTGTAATAGAATACAGGAGAGTAATACGCGTTCTGTCCTGCTGTCAGGAAATAGATCGCCTTTCCATTGTAGAGCAGATCCGGATTATTATAATTGTTCTTTACCCAATCGTCTTTTTCCACATATTTGCTCACATCCAGTGCATCGCCAGCAGCTAAAACAGCGTCAATATCGGCTCCGCCTGTAAAAAAGATTTCCGGGAGATCTCCTGTTGCGCTCATGGTCTTTACCGGGCTGTCGGCCGTCATGGCCACATACTTGAACTCCACATCCAGGAACTTCTCTTTCAACGTAGGCTGGATATAATTCTCCATTACGTCCACCTGTGTGGAATCTGTCTCCGGCCATAAGATGCTGACAGTTGTCTTTTCATCCTTGCCCTCTGTGCCGCTCTTTTGGGGTTCATCCCCTTCTTTCCCACAGGCTGCCATCCCCAGAATCATCGTGCCGGCCAAAAGCAAGCTAACTATTTTTTTGATTTTCATGTTGTATCCTCCTTAGATATTTGATGATTCTATTATATCGGTTCGATCTGTTCTTATGGGAACATAATTTTAGCATCTGGTTCAAATATTTTAGACTTCTTCATTGCTTTCCCTTACTTTTTGCAATATTCCTATGTATTGGTACGGCGTAATCCCAAATTCCTTTTTGAAGCATCGATAGAAATATTTAATATCGGTATACCCTACGGCACAGGCAATCTCAATCATATTACTCTGTCCGTTCCGCAACGCATCCGCCGCTTTTGTCATCCGCAGTCTCACAATATACTGACTGGCGGACATTCGCATCTCTTTTTTAAACTGGGCGCTGAGGTAAGAATAATTCACAAATAACTTATCCGCAATTTCTTTCAGCGAGAGATCCGGTTCCGCGTACTGCGCATTAATATAGCTGAGCATCTCCCGAATCAGCTTCGACACTCTGACATCCTGCACCGATTCCTCCGCTTCTTTGCGGGATTTCATAATTTCCTGATACGTATTACAGTAGAATCCTACCCCTGCCATCACCGTGCACACCCATTCCTGCATCAGCATGATCTGAATATTCTGGGCCAGAGAGGATGCCGCCATCTTATCCTCCTTTGCCTCTGTCATGTTACTGAAAATAATGTACAGACAGCCCTGTCCTTTGTAATAGACCGTGTATCTTCTGTTTTTCCCGATTTCTCCAATGATACCTGCAATCTTGTCCTGCCATTCCTTCTGAGACAGCTGTACATAAGTCCGTGAGTCTATCTTCAGACAGCATACGATATATCCCCCCATCTGCAGCGGAACATCCAATTGCTCACACTCGTATGCAAAATGCTGCTCCGAAAGCTCGTTTCCATTCATCAATACCATGTGCAGAAACTTCTTCCGGTTATCCTCACTGTTCTTTTCCGCCCAAAACTTCAATCTCTCATATTCCTGCTGCCTCTGCTTTTTTTCATCGAGGATTTTTACCATGTGCTGCACTGTTTTAATCATTTCCCGATCATCCACAGGCTTTATGATAAAATCCTCCACCCCCAATTCAATTCCCCGCCTGGCATATTCAAATTCACTGTACCCGGTAATGATTCCATATAGAATATCCGGTTTCTCCTGCTGCAGGCGCATGATCATATCAAGGCCGTCCAGAAATGGCATGTTGATATCCGTAAGAACGATATCCGGCTCAAGCGCCAGCGCCTTCTCGATACCGTCCTCTCCATTCTTCGCCTCCCCGCAGATGGTACATCCATAGGATTCCCATGCAATGGTGGCCTTCAATGCCTCCCTTGAAAAATATTCGTCATCTACCAACAGTACTTTATACATGTCCTTCTTCCCCCTGTTTCTCTTCTTTTGGCAAATACAGTGTAAATCGTGTCCCTTCTCCCTCCACGCTGTCGATCTCCATATAGTACCGCTCTCCGTAGAGCAGCTTCAGTCTCTGGTTCACGTTCAACACACCAAATGACTTTGTGATACGTTCTCCCGTCTCCAGACTCCGGCGCACCTGCTCCAGACGTTCCCTCGTCATCCCCGCACCGTTATCTGTAACGCTGATTCTCAGCTTTTCCTTCTGTTCGTCGAATACAGCGCTGATGTGAATCTGACACTTTTCCCCATTTGGCTTCAGTCCATGGTGCAGTATATTCTCCACCAGCGGCTGTACTGTCAGCTTCGGCACACGGAAATCTCCTATATTTTCTTCACATTCCAGTGTATACTCCATGTATTCTATATACCGCAGCCGCTGCAATTCCATATAATTTCGTATCAGCTCCATCTCATCCTCAACCGTTATAATCTCATTTCCGGAAGATAGAGACAGCCGATAGAAGCTTACCAGGTTCTGAATGGTGATGAGCGCTTGTTCTGTCATGCCCAGCTTGATAAAGGAGGAAATGATCCCCATGGTATTATACAAAAAATGCGGTGATATCTGCGCCTGCAATAGCCGCAGCTCGTTATGACGCCTTTGACGCTGTTCCAGATAAACCTGATCCATCATTGCGTCCAGCTGATCCATCATCTCATTGAAGCGATTTCCCAGAATGCCGATCTCACCCGTATTCTCTCCCTGGAAACGCAGACCGGTGCGCTTGTCCTCCTTTTTTATCTCTCCCATGACATCCATCAGTTCATTCAGCGGCTTTGTAACTCTCTTGGACACAAACCATGCCCCGGCGATTGCCAGCGCAATGGACAAGGCCAGCAATCCCGCCGTAAAAAACCGCAAACTCGCCTGCTGTTCCCCTAATTCCACCATATTTGTCTCGCAGATCAGCTTCAGATCCTGTCCGTCAACACTTCTGCTCACATAGAGGGTCGGAACCTCTCCCCTCTTTTTCTTCAGCAGCATCCCGTCCTGCATACACTTCTCATATTCTTTCCTGGTGAGTCCCAGCACCTCGATTACATTGTTGTATAACTCCTTCTTATCCACAGCTGAAAAAATCGTATCCTCGCCGCCCACCAGATAATATCTGTTCTTCTCTTTTCCCTCTTCCGGCGTCAAGATATCAGAAAAACTGGACTCGCGCACATACACCGCAATCGCGCCCACTCGCTGTCCTGTTTCCGCCTTTACGGATTTGACGACTGCAAATCCATAGTCATCCTTTTTGGCATAAGAGCGATACTGTCGAAGGGTCAGCAGCTTCGTCCACATGGGCGAAGACTGGTCCAAGGACCGCCGCAGCAGCTCCTTCGGAATATTTTTATCCGCTTCGTCAATGGGATCCTCATAATAGCTGTAGACAAGATCTTCCCCCGCATAAATGTCCAGACTGTACAGCATGGATGTGGAGTAGAGCAATCGGATACTGAACTGATTCCATTTATTCTGCAGCTGCATTTTGTTTCGAATCTCATTGTCCTCAGACATGTTTTCATATTCTTCAATCGTATCCAGAACCGTTTGATCCAGAGACATATATTTTGCGAAATCCTGTCCATAGGTAAACAGGGCTTCTATATTCTTCTGCAGCGTACTTGCCGTCTCCTCGTAATCCCCCACCATACGTTCCGTCAACAGCTTTGTAAATTGCTGGTTGGAGACATATACCAGACTCACTACGATCCCCGTCGTAATCAGTATGATCGTAATAAAAATAATCTCCCGAAGTTTCATCTGTTTTTTCATACCACATCCCCCATGTCAAATATATATTCACGATCCGCTTCCCGGCAACATTAAAAGACAGTCTTATATATAAATATTTTAACAATTTATACATACGACTGTCAATTACATTTCTATTTCAAGCCCGATGAGCCAACCATTGCCTGTTCAATCTGTTTGTTGCATAACACAAACACTACGATTACTGGCAAAGACGTAACCGTAACCGCTGCACCTACAACTCCCCAGTTGGTGATATCAAATTGTCCAAAGAATAGATCAAGCGCCAGAGGGATCGTCCGCATTCTCTCCCCGATTGCAAGGATACTTGCCAATGCGTATTCATTCCAGTTCGTAATATACATCAACATGGCCTGTGTCACAAGTGCCGGCTTTACCATGGGAAGCATGATGCAGAAAAACGTCCGGTACACATTACATCCGTCAATGGCCGCAGCCTCCTCCATCTCCACTGGGATACTTCGGAAAAAGGCGCAGATCATCAATATCGCGCTTGCCATGGCGAAGGCGGCATAGGGCAGAATCAATGCCCAGTACGTCTGCTTCAAGCCAAGGCTCATGATGATGCGGTACACCGGTATCAGCAATACAGAGACGGGAATCAGCATTCCCATTGTAAAATACATTCTGCCCATATCGGCATGACGCATGCGCATTCTTGTCAGCGCGTATGCGATCATCACACTTACCGCAAGACACAATATCAACGCCCCTGTGGTATAGATAAAACTGTTTTTCAACAGATTCGGCATATCAATTCGCTCCCAGGCCGCCCCGTAGTTCTCAAAATGCAGCCCGTCCGGTATCGCATAGGGATCTCTGGCCGCCTGCGCGGCATCCTTTACGGACAATGTGAGCATCCAATAGAGCGGAAGCAAAAAGGTCGCCGCAAAAACAATCAAGATAACATCCCTTAACCTCTGTCCCAGCTTTATTCCCATTTTCTTTTTCATCTCATATCCTCCTCGTATAATAAGTTTGTAAGCAAGAAAAACAGCTTACAGACTTATTCTT
>CABQGZ010000186.1 GCA_902463835.1 uncultured Lachnospiraceae bacterium | reverse complement strand
AATTTTATAGATATAATTTAAATTCGAATTTTGAACAAAAGATAACAGTAACATTGAAGGATGGAAGTGTAATAACAGGTCGTGGTTCAGGTATTACATACAAAGATAATTGGTATTCTTTGTCATATGAGGATCCCCAAAGCTATAAAAATCAGTGGGGAATCGGTTTGCATACAGTAGAAGCCAGTATAGGTGGAATTACGACTTCTTGCATTGTGGAGATTGCAGAAACACCTATCGCAAAGATAGAATTTGAACCAATAAGTATCATAGAAGGAACTGAGGGGGGGATTCGCAGAGGAACAAATTTGAAGACAGTGGGAGGAGATAGTGAGTATTATCATTACGGGCTGACTCCAAAGATGACTGTAACACTGAAGAATGGGGAAGTTCTAACTGGTGAGGGTTATATTGATTATGTTGGCAGAAGGTATGATCTTAATATTAAAGATCCTCAAAGCTATGAAAATCCCTGGGGAATCGGCAGTTATACGGTAAATGCCAGTATATTGGGCTTTGACACATCATTTGATGTAGAGATTGTAGAAACGCCCTTTGCAAAAGTGGAGGTTAAACCGATAAGTATCGTGGAAAGAACCGGCGGAGAGCTTTGTAAAGAAATGAATTGGGATACTTATAAGTATGACCATATATATTATCGTTACGATCTCTGCAAAAAATTAATTGTCACATTAAAAAACGGAATGGTTTTAACCGGCGGAGACAGTGTTGAATACAACGGAAAGGTGTACTATTTACAATATACGGATCCTCAAAGTTTTACAAATCAATGGGGAGTTGGAACGTATACGATGGAGGCAAGCCTGAGTGGCATTAAGACATCCTGGACGATTGAAGTGCTGCCGGCTCCGTATGTGTCTATTGAGGTGCTTCAGGTAGAGCCATTACAGGAAAACGAAAAACGCATGACGGACAAAAGCGGAAATATAATCTATGAGGTGCCAAGCTTTTATTACCGCGTTACACGCGAAGATGGCAGCAGCTTTACCGATGTCTATCGCGAAGGCCAATGGGGAGATCAGGGAAATCTGGTGATTACACACAATCAGCAGGAACAGCCCTGGACTGTTGGAGGGGAAAATATTTTTAACGTAAGCTGCCGCAATGTAACTACACAGGTTAGGGCTGAATTGGAACCGACACCTGAGGGAGCGACAAAGGTGTACTTTGATTACCTGGAACAAAACGGAGGATTATTTATCGCAGGCTGCTATACAGAGGAAGAAACGGTGGAGATTCCATCAGAAATGGATGGAAAAACAGTGCTCGGTGTTATTTCTTTGGATGGAAAAACAGATAATGTAAGACACCTTATTTTTTCGGATACCGTTGAAACGATTGGAGCAAGCGCTCTTTATGGTGTAAGAGAGACCGTTGAGACAGTGACCATCGGAAGCGGTGTAAAATATCTGGATGTGGATATGTTTATTTGGTGCCAAAATCTTGTGGAAATAAAAGTCTCGGGTAACAATAAAAATTATTGTGACATAGATGGGGTCATTTATAACAAGAATCAGGATAAACTAATTGTATATCCGCTGGCAAAGGGAGCTGAATACACGGTTCCTGCGACAGTAACCAATATTGACATTTTAAATGAAGGCAGTTATGGGTTTTTAAATATAAGCTTTGCGGAAGAGTCCAAGGCGTTTGTAACGATTGATGGGGTAACTTATAATGCGGATCGAACGAAGATTATTTCGTGCAATAAGAATAAGGCAGGCTCTTATGTGATGCCGGATACGGTGAGTGAAATTGCGGAGTATGCTTTTTTGGGGTGCTCGCAACTGGAGAAAGTAACTGTTTCTGGGAGTGTGACCAGCATAGCGTATCAATCTTTTGCAAATTGTAGTTCCTTAGCAGAAATTGTGTTGCCACAGGGATTGAAAGGAATTGAAGCGGGGGCATTCTGGTCGTGCCGATCCCTGGAAAGCATCCGTATACCAGATACGTTAATGAAGATGAGCGGAGGAGCTTTTGCAGACAGTGGACTTAACTCTGTATATATCACTGATCTTGCAAAGTGGTGTGAAATTGAATTTGATAGTTCGATACTCAGCGCGAAAAGGAATGGCTCATATGTAGATTTGTATTTGAACGATGAGCTGGTAGAAAATATGGTTATTCCAGAGGGAGTAACCAAGATTCCTGCGTATGCGTTTTCCGGCTATCGCAGATTAGCGTCACTGTCGTTGCCAGATACAGTACAACGTGTAGAAAAAAAAGCTTTTTATGATTGCAAAGGTCTCCAGACAATTGATCTTGGGAATGGAATCCGTGAAATAGGAACGGAAGCATTTAAAACAAGCGGCATCAAAAAACTTACGATTCCGGCCAGTGTACAGAGCGTAGGTGAGCAGGCTTTTTCGACTTGTATAAACCTCCGGATAGTTGACCTCGGAAACGGAATTCGAGAAATAGGGGCAAACGCTTTTGAAGAAAGCGGTATCGAGAGTCTTACGATTCCGGCCAGTGTAAAGAAGATTGGTGACAGCGCTTTTGAAAAATGTGAAGCTCTTACTGATGTAGTATTCGAGGGAAGTGACATTGAGATTGGCAATAATGCATTTTTCAAATGCCCGCTAAAGGAGCTTAATTTGAATGAAGGTATCCAAAGAATCAGCGAGCGCAGCTTTGAGGGAACGTCTATAAAGACGCTTACCTTGCCGGACAGTGTGACAGAGATTTCCTATCGTGCGTTTGCTGCCTGCTGGGATCTCTCCGAGATTGATATACCAACCAGTGTGATAAGCATGGATTGTTACGCTTTTGATGGAACGTCCTGGCTTGCAAATCAACCGTTGGGATCGGTATATCTGGAACATGTATATTATTCCTATAAGGGTATTATGCCGGAACAGACAGAACTTGAGATTAAGCCCGGAACGACCGTTATTGCAGACGGCGCTTTGGGAGATTGCAGCGAGCTGATAAAAGTTACGATGCCGGAAGGTCTTAAGACCATTGGCAGCCGGGCATTTCTTGGGTGTAGCGGTCTGCCGGAAGTGAGCATTCCATCAACGGTATCTATTATTGGATCGCGCGCATTTTGGGGTTGTTCGTCGCTGACTACAATACAAGTTGATCCGGAAAATGCATATTATAAAAGCATCGATGGGGTTTTATTTAGTAAGGACGGAACAGAATTGATCTGGTGTCCGAAGAGATCAGATACCCAATACGAAGTGCCAGTGGGAGTTCAACGAATCCGCGAATACGCCTTTGAAAGCAGCGGAGTGGAACGTGTAAAAATAGCGAATCCCAATACCGTGTTGGAACCATGTGCGATAGAAGGAAAAGAAATTATTTGTTCTTCTGATTCAACCGCATATACATATGCCAAAGAAAATAAGCTTCCTGTGACAATTGAAAAGGAAGAACTCAAAGGTCAGATTGCGCTGGAGAATAATAAGGTAATTAAGGGGAATTCAGTGAGCCTAGATTTGAACTTAGTAAATAATCCAGGCTTCTGTGCGCTGAATGTTGCTTTTATTTATGATACAGAGTATCTTAAGCTGACTTCGGTTGAAAATAAAGTGTCGTCCTTGGTCATGACATCTGATACAGCGGTGGTGTGGGATGCTGCGGAAGACTATGGTTTGGATGGCACACTTGCCACCTTAACGTTCGAGGTCTCAGAGGATGCTCCGGATGGCGATTATGAAGTCCGTGTTGTATTTATGGGAGCGGCAAATGGAGAATTTGAAGAAGTGATGATGACGGGTGTTTCCGGCATATTGTCTGTCTCCTCTGTAGTGTATGGGGATGTAAATGGGGATGGACAGGTGACTACCGTTGATCTGGCCATGCTGAGAAAGTATTTGGCAAGCAAGAACCCAATGACAGGAGAAGCTTCTGTGGCAGTGAGTGGCGGAGCGGACGTGAATGGTGATGGAACGGTTGGAACTGTTGATCTGGTTATGTTAAGAAAATATTTGGCAAGTAAAAATCCAATTACGGGAGAGTCATCGGTGGTACTTGGGCCGAAACAATGAAGGAGTGTATGAAGGATGAAAAAGCAAAAGATATGGGCGCTGGTGTTAAGCTGCGCGTTGCTATTTACCATAATAACACCATGTGTTTATGCAGAAACGACAGGAAATTTTACGGTTCAGGGAAGCATGGAATCGGTTCAGGCAGGAAAACAGGTAACGGTGAATGTTGACCTAGTGAATAATCCGGGGATTTCGGCAATCAATCTCTGGTACGAATACAATGATACGTATTTTACCTTGGCAAAAGTGGAAAACAAAATACCAGAATTTACCATGACACACGACATGACAACAGTATGGGATGCAGTCAATAACTGTGTTGGAGATCGTACACTTGTAACGTTGACCTTTGATGTGGCTGACAATACGCCAGCAGGTGAGTATCCAATTGGAATAAATTTTATTTCTGCATCGAACGATAATTTCGAGGAAGTTACTGCAAAAACAGGCGCTGCCACGATTAAGGTAGAAACGGGTGTTTCCGTGCAAACATTTCTTGGGGGATCTCTGCGGATGGATTATAACGATTATACACAGACCAGTCTGCGGTTTGGCTATCGGATCGATCTTCCAGAGGGAGCGAAGCTGCAATCCTGGTATTGGGATTACAGTGTGAACGGACAGCCGGAACTGATAGGTCGTTTGACGGGGCATAATATGATTGAACACGCGGATGGCAGCATCACCTCCAATTTGGTGATTACAGGTATCCCGCAGAAATATTATGAGCGAGTTCTCTATGCGCAGCTGACGATCACCTATATCTTAAACGGGGAAACTGTGACTATCACGGAAAATACGGTACAGAAGCGGTCGGTAGCGGAAGTTGCGAATGCAATTTTAGAAGATGCAGCAGCGAAAGCTACGGAGAAAACTTATGCCCAGGGAATTGTGGATACGCTGAAGGGCGAGTAAGGAGACAGCGAAATGAAAAAGGAAAAATATCAGATCCCCGAAATGGAACTGCTGATGTTGGGTCAAGAGGATGTAATCCGAACCTCAATAACAATAACAGATG
Source organism: uncultured Lachnospiraceae bacterium (assembly GCA_902463835.1). Taxonomy (GTDB): domain Bacteria; phylum Bacillota; class Clostridia; order Lachnospirales; family Lachnospiraceae; genus 14-2. The sequence goes on along the minus strand of CABQGZ010000186.1, from coordinate 1,655 downwards.
ATAATGATATAAGATTTGATGACAACACGATCAGTATGACACAATGGAATTAAAGGCGGGTTTGACGCAGTAAGCGATAATTACATTTGCTGCGAAGGGGACGCCGCAAGGGCAGGAGCAGGGCCCCAGTTTATTTTGGACTATGCACCTGCCCCAGCGGCGTCCCCTTCGCAGCAAGTGTAAATACTTTCTTGTTGCGTCAAATCCCCATCTTCCGATAAATGCCATACGCCGCCCCCGCCGTCAGCACCTCCGCAATCCAAAACGCATGCCATACGCCCACAGCCCCCAGAATACGGCTCAGCACAAAAGCCGCCGGGATAATGAGGACGACGTACCGCAGCAGAGAGATGACAAGGGAAGGAAACCCCTTGCCCAGCCCCTCCAGCGCTCCGCTGGCCGTGACGGAGACTGCGGAGACGATAAAGCCGCAGCAGATGATCCGGAGGGCGGTGGCGCCGGCCTGTATCGTGACCGCATTGTCGGTGAAAAGTCCCATCAGCACGTTCGGAACAGCCAGACAGATCACGGTACCTATGGCCATCACCCCGGCAGCCAGCGCCAGAGCTGTGCGAAAGATTTTTCGCACACGGCCATATTCCCCAGCCCCATAATTGTATCCCACCAGAGGACGAATGCCCTGTACAATACCGTTGGAAGTCAGGTAGATAAAGGTCTGCAGCTTAAAGTAGATCCCCAGCACCAGCACGTACATCTGGGAAAAAGCAGACAGGATTCCGTTCAGCACGGTGATCAGAAGGGATGGAAGGGCAATGTTCAGCGCGGCAGGAATTCCCACTGCATACAGACGCCGACACAGAGTGCCCTGGAACATCATACGGTGGAAGCGGAGCTGGATGGGCAGCGGTTTTCGCAGGTAGACTACCAGATAGATGACCAGAGAGATGGTCTGTCCAAGTCCTGTTGCCAGAGCCGCACCCTGGATTCCCATGGCCGGTACCGGGCCAAGACCGAAGATGAAAACAGGGTCCAGCAGGATGTTTAGAAGACAGCCGCTGAGCATGCTGATCATGGAGATGGTCATCTGGCCCTCCGCCTGAAAGATTTTCTCAAAAGAGACGCCTACGGTGAGGCAGACGGAAAAGGCGAAGACGATATTCGAGTAGTTAAGACCATATTGGATCCCCGTCTGTTCCCGGGTAAAAAGGCCGAGAAAGGCAGGCATGAGAGCGATACAGCCCAGCGTCAGTACCAGACCATGGAGTGTGTTCAGCACAAGACCTAAGGAGGCGGCATCGTTTGCTCTCTCCTGCTGCTGGGCACCCAGAAAGTAGGCGGCCGCGGCGTTGATTCCGATTCCCAGTCCTACGCCCACAGCGTTGACAAGAATCTGCAGAGGGTACACCAGAGACAGCGCGGTCATGGCGTCCTCGCTGATCTTAGCCACAAAAAAGCTGTCGATGATATTGTACAGGGAATTGACTAGCATGGACAGAACCATGGGTAATGACATGGACAGCACAAGTGGAAAAATGGGTTTTTCTTTCATATAGGTTTGATTCATATATAGTAGGCTCCTTTTAAAAGTAAGTTATTTTACCGCTTTTTTTTTGGAATGTCAACAATGATCTTGTACCGAATAATAAAGTAAATAATAAACCTCAATTGCAAAATTAAATTCCACCCCTATATAG
>CABQGZ010000185.1 GCA_902463835.1 uncultured Lachnospiraceae bacterium | reverse complement strand
GATTTTTATCCTGCAGTTTATGCTCTAGCGTAGTAAAGTTTTCATTGCTGAGAAAATCAGAGGTAAGAGGTAAATCCTTGTCACCGATATAGACATATACTTTTTTGTTCTTTTTATCGTCAGGAACTCCGTCCCCATAATTATCAGGAATAATAATGTCACCTTTTTTGAGCGTTACATTTTGCTCACTATAAAGATAAGCCTTGCCCGTAAGGGGAACAATATAGTCAGTTGCTTTTTTATCGGATTTTTTTTCATTGAGATAATTGCTTAAAAATGTCATGGGATCGGGAGCATTATTCAATTCAGGAGAATCGACTTTTTTATAGGCATCACGCTTGTTATTCGAAATATTATAGGTATAGTCCGAATCCTTAGCATAATTGTAGTAAGCGATACCCTTCCAGCAAATAATTTCACCGCCACTAAAATTGATACTCTTATCCGTAGTGAGTTTGTGTGCCCAGTTATTTGCCTGATTAAAAGTGACCTTGTCGAGCTTTATATCAGATTTATCCTCACTTGAGTTATGGTCAATCATAGAGACAGTAAAAGTATCCGCGTTTGACGGAACTGTGAAAGTAATCTTTTCAGCTTTTGTGTAATGCTGTGGTGAGGTTTGCTCCTCTAATTCATAGGTCTTCCCACGGCGGAGTTGTACAACATAGGGGGCGGAGGTAGTGGTAAAAGATTGACAACTAGACAATTTGGGAGTACTGCCGCCACTGTCAAAGTCAAGAAGAATATGATCCCCATCTTTAGAGTGGAGAGTAAGGGCTGCGCCGGGTACAGGATTTCCGGCATCATCAATTTTGTACAGAGAGGTGGTGCAGGTCAATTTCTTGCTGTTGACAACATGAATAATATCTTCAATATCTTTATTAGCTCCGTACTGCTCAACACGGCCCCATTCACCGTAATAATTGTTATAAATATTTGGTTTAAACCATGTATTATGGGCAGCGGTGTGTGCTCCGGGCGTTTTCATGTATGCATCCGGATACGGGCTGAAATTAAAAGAAAGAGAGCAGTTGACGCCACTCTGATATCCGGTAGGCGCAGTAACTTCGATGAGTTTATAAGTTGTTTTGCTATTCAGATAAACGGTTTCCCTCATGCCATCTCCGGAATTAAGCAGCAGAGGAACATAACAATAACCCTGTGAATCACTTCTAAGATTCTTAAAAATGACTTTATTTGTTGATGTGTCTATGATGTCAAAGAAAGCATCAGCAAGGGGCTTGTTGTCTGCATCGGTTGTGAGAATTTTTACAACGGCAGTGGGAAAGTACTGCAGGGTAATCACATTGCCGTCTTTAAAAGTACCGTTCGTATTGCCGCCGAAATGGAAGTCTTTAAAGGTACAGCCAAGGTATGTGCCGTTATTATAAGATGGGTTAATCTGGATGGAGAAATCTTCTTTTTTTAGGGGCTGATATCCCGGTATAGGGTCTTTTTCTGTAATGGTAAAATCGTTTCTCCATGCGGGTAACTGACCGCTTTGAATAGGTTTGCCCGATGCTTCATCATAAATTTCAAAAGGAATATTGCCGTTTGCATCAGCAGTGACATCGTAGGTAATCTGCTTCGGGTAGGGAACAGTTACAGTGTATGTTTTATTGGCAAAATTACTGGAAGACCCTGTTACGGCATCCTGTAAATGGATAAAGACTTTGTCACTCGTTGTAGGATCTACCTTTTTATCTTCCATGGTGATGCTGTTTCCGGTAGCAGATACTCCAGAATCGCCGCTCAAGCTCAATGTGTCACCGTTACTTTTAATTGCAAAGTTAATATCTGCTGCAATATCATAATTTCCGGGAGCTGAAGTTTCGTGCAGCACATAATTACCAACCGGCAAACTAACGGAATACCCTGTACTGCTGGTTGACGAAGTCCAAGAAGCAATCTTCGTACCATCTTTAAGAATCTGTAGCTCTGCATCGCCAAGTGGAATCTTGGTGGTGGCGTCTACTTTTAAAATCGTAACCCCTAAGAGAGTTGGTTCCGGACCCGGTGCAGGCTCCGGGTTGGGGTTTGGTTCCGGTTTGGTATCATCAGGCTTTGGAACAACGATGTTGTCAATACTTCCGTCCACACGCGCATTCGTTCCGGTAGCCGTGTATACGACCTGTATCCCATCGGCGCTGGTATACACTAAGTACAAAACCTGCCCGCTGGCGTTGCAGGTCATCCCCTGCACGGTGCCCTTGACCCCGGCATCTGCCGCAATCGTGGTCGTGGCAGTGCTGCCCGCAGGCGGGTTGTTTACATGCAGCAGATACTGCCCGCTGCCCTCGGTAAGTGCTACATCTCCGCCGGTCACGGTGGGGGCCTTGTTTGTCAACGTGCCTGCCCAGTTTGTCAGGGCATCTGCACCATCGCTTTTTCCCGTTATTGATGCGTTCTGCACCAAGGCGTAGTTCTGCGCACCCTGCCGGGTCGCCGTCATCACACACGCCTGTGCCTCACTGACGGCCTGCTTTTCCTTGGCGCTGTCAATGTACCCGGTCAGCGCCGGGACGGCAAAGGCCGCCAACACACCCAGAATCACCAATACCACGATCAGCTCCACCAGCGTAAAGCCGCCGCGGCTGCGCGGGGTTCGTTTCAGACCTGTCATAGGGATGCCTCCTCTTTATTCGGCGGGGTCAAAAATGCTCTGGTCGCGCTTGGCGTGCGCGCCGATGTTGTTGTATTCCAGCATCAGATACCCCTTGGCCCACTCGTCCAGCGCGGGGTCTGCGCCGTACTCGGCTGTGGTGCCGTCCACCTTCATGTAGTCGTTGGCGGCGGTCACAACGGGGGTGTTGTGCTTCATTTCCAGCAGGTACTCGTAGTAGTCGCTCAGGGGCAGACCCGCCTGCTGCAGCAGGGTGGGGGTCAGCATGACCATGTCCATGCGGTTCAGCGGGTCGGTGGTGCTGGTGGCGGCTGCCGTGTGCTCCAGCGGGTAGTTGGCCCAGATGAAAAACGGCGTGCTGCGCTCCAAAATCTGCAGCTCGTTGTCGGTTTCGGCAAAGCTGGGGTCGGCCACATGGCCCACAAAGCTGGGCGCGTGGTCACCGGCCATGGCCACAATGACCTTGCGGCCCGTCTTTTCGTACTGCGCGGTAAAGTAATCGCACAGCTCCTGCACGGCGGCGTCGGTCATTTTGATGCAGCTCAGGTACTCGTCCATCAGCGCATCGTAGTCGCCGTAGTCGGTGGCGGCGTGGACAATATCCAGCGACGCATCGTTCATATCGTAGTCGCCGTGGCTCTGGATGGAGACCAGGAAGCTGAACCGCGGCTTGTCCTCCGGCATGGCCTCGTACATCGTTTCCCAGTCGCGGTAGGTGGCCGAGTCGGTCTGGTACGGGCGGTCCCCGTAGGTCTCCTGCGTGGTAAAATCGCTCTGGAAATGGGTCTCGTCAAAGCCCAGCGCCAGCCAGGCGGAGTCGCGGCGGTAGTTGGAGTTCGTGTAGGGGTGGGCGGCCATCGTGGAGTAGCCCAGACCCTTGAGATAGCTGACAACGCTGTTGGCGTTGTACAGGTTCAGCCAGTTGAACGGCGTGATGCTGGGCATCAGGATCAGCGAGTTGGAGGTCAGCATCTCGTACTCGGTGGAGTTTGTGCCGCCGCCCACATGGGGGCTGATCGTGTGGCCGTAGACAGAGTTGGGCAGGTTCTTGGTGACCGGCATGATGTCGGTGTCGGCCTGCAGGTCGGTGACAAGGTCAAAGTCGTAGAAGCTCTCGGACAGGATCAGCACAATGTCGGGGTAGTCCTCGGCGCTCTCGGGGCTGGCAGGGGCGGTGTAGTCGTCGGCCTTGCGGGCGGTGTTCACCGCCGCGGCGTCGTTGTAGTTCTCCGGCTCAATGACAGGGTCGGCCATCAGGCTGGTGGCCTCAATCGTCCCGGCCAGATAGCCGTAGGTGTAGTAGGTGTTCTGCCACGCCCAGCCGTAGGTCGTCTTGGGCTTGATGGTCACGGGGCCGAAGTAGCCGAAGAACATGACCAGAAACACGCCCAGTGCGCTGCCCGCCGCCCGCACGCCGCGGGCCTTCCAGCCGGCACGCTTAGGCGCACCCTTGACCAGCCGCGCCTGTACGAACGCAATCGCCAGAATCGGCAGGTAGAGCAGCGCGATCTTCACAACGTCCTGCGTGATTTTCAGGGTGTAGCTGCCCATGACCTCGGCGGCGGTGCCGAGGTTCAAAATGTCCTGGGGCATCAGCGCCGAGCCGTGCAGGTCGCGGGTGTAGTAGTTGATGAGCGCAATGATGGTGAACACCGCACCCGAAATGCCCGTTGCGCGGCTCCACTTGCCGAGCAGTGCAAACAAAATCAGCGTCAGGCAAAAGGCGGTCAGCGCATTGAGCGGCGCGTAGAGCGGCCATTGAAGCTGCAAAAAGCTCTCGGTCACGCCGTCGGACAGCTCCAGCTGATAGCGGGAGATGAACCCCACCGCCACCGCCAGCAGGCAGGGGAGCACCCCCTGCAAGAGGAATTTCTTCCAGTCAAAGTTTTTCAAATGCTGCATGGGTGATGAATAAATACCTTTCTCTGTAAATTTTGTACATAACTATACATAATATATTATAACACGACACAACAAAAAAAGAAAGCAGAGCCCGCAAAACTCTGCTTTCTTTTTTATAGGGCTTCCACAAGGCTCAACGATGAATTACACCGTCAGCATCTACTGAGAAAACATCCACGATGGTTTGCTCATCATTATCCCAGAGAAGAAGGTTCAATCCATCTTCATTCCAGGAATACTCTTCGTCGTTGATTTGAAGAGAACTCTTGTTTTCAACGTCCGACGCGATACTTTCAATATAGTAGGGCACATTGGAACCGGGCAGTATCCCGGCAGCCTGTGAAACAGGTGTTCCAAATTCTTCCTGTACGCTGTCAGGGGTAACGATGGCACAGTAACTCAAACTGTTTTGAATTGCATCAGGGGTAAGACCCCGCGCCTGCAAGGCAGTGCACAGTTCGTGGTTCAACACAGTGCTGCTCCGGGTGGAGAGCAGTAGCGTATAGCGACTGTTCTCCACTTTGTTCAGATAGGAAGTTGGATCGCTTTCAAAGAGCAGGGCATCATTCTGGTCCAGCGTGCAGTCAACCGCCCCTGTGGGCTGTACCACACCTGCATTGTATAGATCCCGAATCAGCAGCTTTGTGCGCACCGCCTCACCGCGGCTGTTGCAATGATAGATTGAGTTGAACATGAGTGTAGAAGGAAAAACATAGTCTGCGGGATCGCAGATATAAGGCACACCGATTTTCGAAATTTCCTCCTGTTTAAACCGTTCCAAATCGTCCAATGTGCAAGTCAAGCTGTCCTCAAGCACAGGGGGAGAGACAAAATAGACGGAAGCTCCATGATCTTCAATGTACTGCTTAAAACTGCACAGATATTGGACGGCAGTGTCATCAATAGCAGGGTCACCTATATCGACGCTGCCGTAAGTGGCGACATCGTAGAAATTCATAAAATAAGAGCGATTACAAATCATCTGATCGTTTGCGTCGAAAGATTCACGGGAATAAATGCCGGAACTGTCACGGTAAGTATTCACTTTGTAAGCATAGGTGAAAGCATAGCCTAAAAGATTTGGCCAGTTTTTAACAGGAACGTACTGGTATAGAGACAGATCGTTGTCGATACCGCTCATAATCAAATCCGTACCGAAATCAGAAAAGCTGTTTGTATACTCATACCCAAAGAGAACGATGTCGCCGGGATTAATGTTTGCTTTGGCAAGTTCAGAGGGAAATGTCGCACCGAAACCGGCGTGTAGCCCCATGTTTACGACTTTATAGCCGGTGGCTTCCTCCAGCATGTATTGGTCAAGACCGAATGCCGCGCTGCTGCCTGCAACAAGGATAATTTTTGGTTCATTGATCTGACGCACGCGGTGTGCTTTTACCTGAATTTCACTTTGATAGCTGGAATGGAAAATACCGCCGCCGTAGGTGACGATGTTCAAAAAATTCCCGGCTATCAGCACAAAGGTGAGCAGAAGTGTTGTAGTTAAGTATTTTATGAATTTCATATACAGTGACCTCAAAAATTAAAATAAAGGAAGTTTGTATTGACTGTTCCTGCAGAAGAAGCCGCTGTCTGTACGCAGACGAATAAAACACCCGCTAGTGCCAAGCACTGGAAAAAGAACGGTTGATTTTGAAATTTTTTGTAGAGAGAAGATTCATCACGCCTTTTGTACTGCAAAAGACAGAAGAAAACGGCAAACAGAATGGTAAGAACGGTCTGCGTTTCACTGCCGGCAATCGTCCACAAGTTAGATACTAGCAACTGGGCAGGATTTAAAAAGACAAGCTTTTGCAGGACAAGCAAAGAAGTTTCGATGTCATTGCGGAAAAATACCCATGTTAGTGTAATGAACCAGCATACCAGTACTCTGCGCAGGAAAACGATAGATTCTACATTTTCATCTACATGCAAAAGGCAATACAAATTGGTTTTGGCAGGACGCAGCAAATTCCCAATGATAACCAGTATACCGTTGACAACACCCCAAAGCACGAAGTTCCACGAAGCCCCATGCCAGAGGCCACTAATCAAAAAGACAATGAACACGTTTAACTGCTTGCGGAATGCACCTTTGCGGCTGCCGCCGAGAGGAATGTAGATGTTTTCCACAAACCAGTCGTTCAGCGATACATGCCAACGCCGCCAGAACTCTGCCAAGGTAGTGGATGCATAGGGGTTTTCAAAGTTACG
>CABQGZ010000184.1 GCA_902463835.1 uncultured Lachnospiraceae bacterium | reverse complement strand
TCTCCCATGGCCATGAGCTCGTAGTATTTCATATAGGGTGTGGTGATGGGACAGCAGCTGTCGTTCTGTAATACGGACTGCCGCACCCGTGCTGTCTGCTCCGGCGTCAGATACCCGAACAGAATGGCAAACATATTGGAGTAGCGTGTCACACTGTCGTGCCCCTGTTCTCTTGTTCCGTGGAGGAAGCAGCCCTGCTCCTCATCCCAGAAGGTGTCAAAAATTCGGGCAAGCAGTGTGCGGTGCAGCGCAAGATACCGTTCTTCGTGGAACGTATCACCGGTCAGCCCGGCCATAGAAGATAATGCCTTCAGCGCCTGGGCGAACAGGAGCTGAATAAAGGAGACGTCTCCCTTGTTCAGTTCCTCCAGGCCGTTCCAGTCGATGAATACCCAGTCCGTCTCCCTGGGCATCAGAAATCCACGTTCGTCTGTCTGGGGCAGACAGAACTGTTCCATCAGCGACAAGGCGGCAGGATAGATCTCCCTGATAAAAGGAAGATCCCCGGTATACAGATAGTAGTCTCCCAGGCTGATGAACCAGTAGAGGGTGTAGTCCTGTATGGTGTTGAAATGAATGGTCACCGGATCCTTCCCACGCAAGAGCCGCATGGTGCGCTTGCAGATCTCATTGTCGAAGAAGGAGTAAAAGTTAATAAGGTAGCTCTGGGTGGCGTCTCCGCTCCAGACCCAGCGGTCCCGCTTGATCCCGTCCAGAAAAAATTCCCGGGAGCACAGATGGAAGGTGCGGACGGAGGTCTCATAGATCCTGTTTAAGAGCGCATCGTCGCAGGAGAAGCTGCCCCGGTTAGTGACCGGAAGGTATTCGCGGGAAGCCCGGACGTCCCCATAAGTTACACTTCCCTCGGTGCGGATCAGAACATAGCGGAAGGCTGTGGCCTGGGCTGCGCAGAGAAACGGGATGGAATCGGAGGTCGCGGGAACTTCTGCGGAACTGGAACCAGGATTGTCCGTGAAAGTCACAGGAAGAGCCTCCCGGATGGTACTGTATGTATAATCCAGCGCCTCCTCCCTGGATTCCCCGTAGGAGATGAGGAGATGCCCGCTGCCAGAAACCTCCAGGAACTCCAGTCTTGCCATATATTCAGAGCCGAAGTCATACAGCGTGCCTTCGTCAACTGCCATTTTGCTGCGATACACTGCCGTCTCCGACGCCAGCCGGTATTTGGTGGGCGGAAGCTCGGGGCTGGTAAAGTTCCAATATCCCACAGGCACCCAGTGGACGTTGTCGCAGGTGACTTCCCAGCTTTCATCCGTCTGCACCTCGGGGTGATCGAGATAGAGTGCAGGCAGGCTGTCCCTGCTGTACACAAGTACCTGGATGTGATGTGTTCCCTTGGGAAGGAAGACGCCTGTATCAGCATCATAGGGAAGATATCCTACCCGGTACAGCCGGACACAGACGGTGCCGGTACTGTGAAAATGCAGGTAGGAATCCTCACTGAGCGTAAAGATCTTCTGAAATTGTACGCTGTGATAGACGCTCTCTAAGCGCCAGTCCGGCGGAATGACAGCTCCCCGCTCCGTGCGGGCCGTCATGACCTTCTCACCGTAATAAAATTCGAAATCGCTGGGATACCAGATCCATTGTGCCATATATTTATTCCCCATTTCCTTTTCACATCTTTTCTCAAAACCTGCGCTGCAAGCTCCGGGAAGTTATTACTTATTATTATAATGGCGTCTACTGTTCGAAACAAGGAAAAAGGAAAAGGTTGTGGATAATGGATGAAAGGATCGCAAGAATGGAAGATTGGGGAAGGGGTGCACTTTCTGGCGAATGACAAAAAAGGTTTTAAAATCGGCAATTTTAATAGTTGCTGCCAGAAAGCAGGCTTGCTATTCTGTGAGTAGGAGTATGATAAGGAAAATTACTCCGAAAACAGAAAGGTGGATGATAAGAATGAAAAATAAGAATCCAAAATGGCTGGAACAGGCAATTTTCTATGAGATATATCCCCAGTCCTTCCGGGATACCAACGCAGATGGAATCGGGGACATCAACGGGATCACAGAGAAGCTGGGCTATATACAGGAGCTTGGCTGTACCGATATCTGGATTCATCCCTGCTTCGTCTCGCCCTTTGATGACGCAGGCTATGACGTGGAGGATTACTACAATGTAGCGCCCCGCTACGGAACCAATGCGGATCTGGTGCGTCTGTTCCATGCGGCCCATGAAAAAGGGATGCATGTGATCCTGGATCTGGTGCCGGGGCATACCTCCTATAAGCATAAGTGGTTCCAGGAATCCATGAAGCCGGAGAAGAGTGAATACACAGACCGCTATGTATGGACTGACAATACATGGAGTTTTCCGGAAGGGTTCCAGTGCCTTCGGGGAATCTCCCAGCGGGACGGCGCGGCGGTGGTGAATTTCTTCTCCACCCAACCGGCGCTGAATTACGGCTTTTATGAGCCGGATCCTGAACAGAAATGGCAGCAGTCCATGGATGCGCCGGGGCCTGTGGCCACCCGGGAAGAGATGAAGAATATCATGCGCTTCTGGCTGGATGCCGGCTGCGATGGGTTCCGCATTGATATGGCACCCTCGCTGGTGAAGAATGATCCAAAGAGCAAGGGGGTGATCGCGCTCTGGCAGGATGTCAGAAGGTTTATGGATCAGGAGTACCCCGAAGCGGTCATGGTATCCGAGTGGGGCGATCCGACCCCTGCGCTGGAAGCTGGTTTCCACATGGATTTTGTATTGCAGGGCGGTCCTTCCCACTATGATGATCTGTTCCGGGGAGATAAGCCGTATTTTACGAAAAAAGGGGACGGTTCCATCAAAGCCTTCCTGGCAAGCTATAAAGCATACCTTGCCAGCAGCGAAGGAAAAGGCTATATATGTATTCCCTCCGGCAATCACGACGTGGCAAGAATCTCGGCGAAGCTGGATACGGAGGACTTAAAGGTGGCGTTTGCTTTCCTCTTCTCCATGCCTGGCGTTCCCTTTCTCTACTATGGAGACGAGATCGGCATGCGGTATCTGAAAGAGTTGCCATCCAAAGAGGGAGGATTCTACCGCACAGGTGCGCGCACGCCCATGCAGTGGAGCCGCGCGGTCAACGCGGGCTTTTCCGAGGCGTCACCGGATAAGCTGTATCTGCCCATCGACAGCGCGCCGGATCGGCCGGATGTGGAGAGCCAGTGGAAGGAGGAAGCATCCCTCTTAAGTGAAGTGCGCCGTCTGATCCGTCTGCGGAAGGAGCATCCGGCCCTGGGCAATACGGCGGATATCGAGATCCTTATGGACGATTATCCATTGGTGTATAAGAGAAGCTGCCCCGAAGAGACCATAGTGGTCATTGTGAATCCGGCAGGGGAACCGGCGCACGTGCCGGGAGTCTGCGGTAAGCTGCTGTACTCCGTGGGAGGTACCGTGCAGCAGGAGCAGGATGGCAGCGTGTCGGTTGACGGCTGTACCGCGGCATTTCTAATCTTATAATGGATTATCCGCTGAAGCTCGAGGTAAAGCCGGAGGAATAATTGTCGGCAGTCGGTGGGAGAATACCAGGAAGAAAAAGGAATAAAAATCATCAGGGATTCGGCAAAATGACCGGATCCCTTTTTGGAAAGGGAAGGGAGAGAATGTCTATCCCACGCCATACCTAAGGGCAGAACAGATGCAATTAACGAATTATTGTGAAGTTACATACGATAATTGCCAAACCACCGCAAAACCGTTGAATTTTAAGGCGGGAGTATGGTAACCTTAACGAAAGCGAATCCTGTATCCCAGGGATTCTGGGTATTTTTGACAAATACTACCAATGAAGATGGAGGTGTATGATAATGAAGTCCAGGTGTCGCAGATTGCTTACAATTATTCTGGCAGCGGCGGTGATCGCCACATCAGTGGAACCGCCCCATGCCAGAGCGGCGACGTTATCGGAATGGCTGGCAGGTGAGCAGGAGAGCAACAAGACTGTTGTCTATGACTCGGAGCTGAACCAGACCAAGTATGCCGAGGTGCAGAAGCAGTACAAGGAACAGGGCTATCAGAGAGGAGACCGTGTCATCCGGCTTGGCAGTGAGCAGGCCAAGGGGGTACAGGCGTCCTCTTATCAGGGTGTGGAGCAGGCGCTGATCAGTCAGGAGGAGACGGAGCTTACGTTCTCCTTTTCCTGCGAGAAGGCGGGGCTCTACGCGCTGCGGATACGCTACTGTGCCATGGAGGATGTGACCACGCCCATTGTGCGCTCACTGGCTGTTGACGGCCAGATTCCTTTCACAGAGAGCGGAACTATCTCACTGTACCGGATGTGGAAGGACAACGGCAAGCCGGTTGTGAATCTCAACGGAGACGAGGTTGCTCCCGGGGTTGTTCAGGTGCGGGACTGGCAGACTGCTTCGGTCTACGACTCGGAAGGGTTTTATTCCAGACCTTTGGAGTGGTACCTAAGCGCCGGAACCCATGAGGTGACCCTGGCCGGTGTGGAGAACGGAATGGCCGTGGAGTATCTGGAGTTCTATCCGCTGGAGGAGATCCCATCCTATGAGGAAGTGGCTGCGGAATATGAGGCCAGGGGATACAAGCCCGCCGCAAAGCCCATCTATCTGGAGGCGGAGGAGCAGATTGAGAATAAGAACTGGAGTACCATACGTCTCGTCAGCGATTCCGATCCCAGCGTCTCCAAGACAGAGGCGGGCAAGGTGATCTACAATACGGTGGGCGGCGGATTCTGGACCAGCGCCAATGCCTCCATCACCTGGGGCTTTGATGTGGAGGAGGAGGGACTCTATCAGCTTGCCTTCCATCTGAAGCAGGCCTTCGGCAACGGCCTTCCCTCCTACCGCCGGATTGAGATTGACGGGCAGGTGCCGTTTGCGGAGTTTGAGAACCAGAAGTTCCTGTATTCCTCCAAATGGCGGATGGAAACTATGGCGGATGCGGAGGGCAAGCCTTATTCTATTTATCTGGAAAAAGGCCACCACACCCTGACTATGACTGTAACTTTAGGTGAACTGGCGGATATGGTGGAGGCCCTCAACCGGGATTCTCTGGTATTGTCAGATCTGATCCTGCAGATCACGATGCTGGTGGGACAGAATGCGGACGCCAACTATGATTACCGCCTGGATGAGCGTATCCCCGGTTTGATTCCTTCCCTTACGGAATTGGTGGAGCATATGGATCAGTATCTGGTGACCTTAAAGGATGCTTCGGGAAAAACGCCCAGTATTCACGGCCAGATCAAGAACAGCAAGGTACAGATCGAGGAGCTGATCGAGAATCCCTTTGATATTGCCACGAAGAAGGATGTGCTGGATACGGTGGTATCCACCTTCGGGTCAGCCATCACCAGCCTCAGCGGACAGGCGCTGCAGCTGGATAACATTCAATTTGTTCCGTCCGAGGATGATATCCGGACACAGAAGGGCGGATTTTTTGCCCGGCTGTGGGGCGGACTTGTGAATTTCTTCCAGAGCTTTACCAAGGACTACAATGTGGTGGGAAATGCCGGGATGGGCGACACCGAGGTGACAGAGGTGCTGGATGTGTGGGTGTCCTACGGCGAGGACTGGGGCTCTCTGATCCAGGAGCTGGCGGATTCGGATTTTACACCTAAGACAGGGATTGGCGTGAAGATCCACGTGGTTCCGGCCGGACAATTGAATTCCGGAGGCGCTAATGCGCTGCTTCTGGCGGTTTCCTCCGGCACAGCCCCGGATGTGACACTGGGCACGGAGGTGGGCTCTGTGGGAGAATTTGCCCTTCGGAATGCCGTTGCGGATCTGACCCAGTTCGAGGACTATGAGGAAGTGATTGAACGGTATCAGGAGAAGCGCATGATTCCTCTTACCAGCGGGGATGCAGTGTACGGTCTGCCGGAGATTCAGAACTTCCAGGTGATGATCTACCGGAAGGATATCCTAAGCGACTTAGGGCTGGCGCTGCCGGAGACCTGGGAGGATCTGTACAATTATGTGCTGCCGGTATTGTACCAGAACAACATGGAATTCTACTGTCCACTGAATCTGGATCCCTTCATCTATCAGAGCGGCGGTACGTATTATAATGAAGACATGACCATGTCGGCGCTGGATTCTGAGAAGGCGTTCCGTGGCTTTCGGGAGTGGGTGGAGCTGTACAGCGTCCAGGGAGTTCCCATTGCCGCCAGCTTCTTCAACCGGTTCCGCTCCGGGGAGATGCCCATCGGGATCGGAGATATGGCTATGTACATGCAGATTCGCGCGGCGGCGCCGGAATTGAAGGGACGCTGGGGAATCGCACTGATCCCGGGGCATGTGCAGGAGGACGGAACGGTGAATCATTCCCAGGGAGCTTGTGTGACCCAGGCAGGAATGATCTTGAGCCAGTCCGATAAGCAGGAGGCCGGCTGGGAGTTCTTAAAATGGTGGACCTCAGACGAGGTGCAGATCCGCTACGGCAACGAGATCGAGGCATTGAAGGGTGAGGTGGGAAGATGGAATTCCGCCAATCAGAATGCCTTTGCTGCGATGGCATGGCCAAAAGAGGATTATAAGGTGATTGCGGAAGCCTTAAGCCAGGTGGATCATACCAAGGTGGTGCTGGGCGGTTACTTCAATGGTCGTCATGTGTTGAATGCCTTTAACCGCGTCTGTATCTCCCACACCATGAACGAGCGTGATTCCATCGAGAAGGCCGTGGAGGATATCAACAAGGAGCTGGCCAGAAAACGGGAAACCACCAGAAGATAGCAATTTGGTAATATGTCAAGAGGAAAATGAAAAAGATTTTCTTGGAAAA
>CABQGZ010000183.1 GCA_902463835.1 uncultured Lachnospiraceae bacterium | reverse complement strand
GATCTGGGCTACGGTGCCCGGGATATCCTGGGTCTTGGTGTTCGTCATGGACTGTATCAGGATCGGGTTGCCGTTTCCTATGACGCGGTCGCCGACCTGGACTTGCTTTGTTTGTTTTCGTTCCATAAGTTATACCTCAGCAGATTGTTATTTTTAACCTTTGAAAAAGATCCCTCTTATATCATTAAACATAACCAGAACCATAAGAGCTAACAGGAGCATAAGTCCTACAAAGTGTACCATGCCTTCCCGCTCCGGATTAATACGTTTCCTGCGAATAGCTTCTATGATCAGAAATACTAGGCGGCCGCCGTCCAAAGCCGGTATGGGCAGCAGGTTCATGACGCCCAGGTTTGCGGACAGGAGGATGGCTATGTTCAGCATATTTAAAAAGATGTAGAAGGCGCCGTCCGTCTTGCTGGCGTCGTAGGTGTCGCCTATGGTCTTTACGATTCCCACCGGGCCGGATACTTCATTGGCGCTCACACGGCCGGTGACAAGCATTTTTAAGCTCTGCATGGTAGTGCTGATCCAGTATTTTACTTCGAAGGCGCTGTATTTTAAGGCGGAGAGAACGTTGCCTTTCTCCCGGATACCGCTGCCCTGCAAACCCATGAGATAGCGGCCCTCCTTCTCATCATAGGAGGGAACGATGGTACCCTCATGGCGCTCTCCGTCCCGCTCGTAGACCACATCCACCTCTTTGCCGGGATGGAAGAACTGATACATGCTGACTTCACGGTAAAAATGAATGCGTTTTCCATTCATGGAAATGATGGTGTCTCCAGCTTCCATGCCCATCTCCTGGGCGGGATAGCCCTCTATCACACCATAGACTACCGGCTTATCGTAGCCCACGCACAGGATCAGTATAAAGGCGAAGACAAAGGCCATGATAAAGTTAAAGACCGGACCGGCCGCCACCACGCTGATGCGGGCCCAGACTGATTTCTTCTGAAAAGACCGGTCGTCATCGCTCTCTCCGTCCTCACCTTCCATCATACAGGCTCCGCCAAAGGGCAGCAGCTTGATGGAATATTTTGTCTCCCCCCGGGTGATGCCCACCAGCGTCGGTCCAAGGCCTAAGGAAAATTCATTTACCCGGATACCGTTCTTCTTGGCCAGCAAAAAATGCCCAAGCTCGTGAAATAATATAATGATACTGAATATTAGGATTGCGATTACGAATTTCATCCTACCACCTGCTTTCTATCCATTGATATACTTCCTGTTCTGTCGTTATAATATCCTCTACATTGGGATTTTCCCGATATCTGCACTGTTCCATGCTGCTTTCAATGATATCATAGATCTCCAAAAATGAAATTTTCCGTTCCAAAAACAACGCCACAGCCTTTTCGTTGGCGGCATTGTAGGCGGTGGGCAGATTTCCGCCCTTTTCCATGGCCTGATATGCCAAGGCAAGTCCCCGAAAAGTCTCCGTGTCCGGCTGTTCGAAGGTCAGCAAGGACAGTTTATAAAAGTCAAGACGCTTTCCGGATAGAGGACGCCGCAGGGGATAATAGAGGGCATACTGGATTGGCAGCCGCATATCCGGCGTTCCAAGCTGGGCGATCACTGCGCCGTCCTCATACTCCACCATGGAATGGATGACACTCTGAGGATGTACCACCACCTGAATCTGGTTTAAATCCACCCCAAAGAGCCATTTTGCTTCCATGACCTCCAGGCCTTTGTTCACCAGTGTTGCCGAATCAATGGTGATCTTGCGTCCCATGGCCCAGTTGGGATGCTTCAAAGCATCCTCCACCTGCACATTTACAAGGTCTTCCCGCTTTCTTCCCCGGAAGGGTCCGCCGGACGCTGTCAACAGTATTTTGCTGATCTTATTTTGCCGTTCCCCGTTCCGAGACTGGAAGATGGCGCTGTGCTCACTGTCCACCGGCAGAATGGGAACCTTCTTTTCCGCCGCCAGAGGCATGATGATATGTCCCGCTGTCACCAGCGTCTCCTTGTTGGCCAGGGCTATGATTTTCCCCGCCTCGATGGCTGCGATGGTAGGCCGGATTCCCAGCATCCCCACAATGGCTGTCACCAGAATATCGTAGCCCTCCAGCTGGGCGATCTCAAGAAGCCCATCCATTCCGGACAGGATCTTCACGTCCAGATCCCGGACGCTGTCCCGAAGTTCCTTTGCGGCGGATTCTTCCCACAGTGCCGCCACCTTCGGATGAAATTCCCGGATCTGCTGTTCCAGCAGCGTCCCATTGTGTCCTGCGCACAGAGCCACAACCTCGATGTCCTTCTGCTCTCTTACGATTTCCAGGGTCTGTGTTCCAATGGAGCCCGTGGAACCTAATATTGCTATTTTTATCATATCTCTTATCCTCGATGCCTCTATTTTATCCGACCGTTTCCTGCCATGAATAAGGTCATTTTATCATGAATTGCTCCGCAATCACGATTTATGGCCATCCGGCCGTTTCCTGCCATGAATAAGGTCATTTTATCATATATGCCGCCAAAAAGTAAATAATCGGCGCCGTAAAGATCACGCTGTCAAATCGGTCCAGAATTCCTCCATGCCCGGGGATTAGTGTCCCGTAATCCTTGATCTCATAATTCCGCTTGATGGCCGAAGCCGCCAGATCTCCCACCATGGAGATCAGTGCGCCCACTGCGCTGATGCCTGCCAGAAGGAACACATGATTCATTGAGCTTCCCATGGCCTCCCGGAACACCATTCCATAGATCACCGTCAAAAGTGCTGCTCCCACAACGCCGCCCACAGCTCCCTCAATGGATTTCTTCGGACTCAGCACAGGCGCCATCTTATGTTTTCCCATCAGCATGCCCACACAATACGCGCAGGTGTCACATCCCCAGGAACATAAAAAGATCAGCCAGATCAGATACTGACCGTTCACAAGCTCCCTGGTCCGATAGATACAGGACAGCATCACCGCCACATAGAAAATACCAAAAAAAGCTGCCATCACCTGGTCTGCCTTGTATTTTGGAAAAGAAAATACATACACCGCCATCAACAGGATCAAAAGAATCATGGAAAAGAGCAGCAGATCCAGATGAATGTCATATGCACCAAGCTTTAAAAACACATAGTACAAGACTGTCGCCGCATACCCAGTCAGGCCCAGGATTCTCTTTTCGATATGAAATACCCGGTACAGCTCATACAGCCCGATCAGGGAGATCACTCCCAGTCCGGCCAGCAGCAGATCACCGCCGATCACCCCAAATACCAACAGCAGGGCAACCAGTACGATCCCACTGATCAAACGTGTTTTAAACACCGCTACTCCTCCTTCACGCCACCGAATCTCCGGTCTCTTCTATTATAGTCCTCTATAGCTTTTTCTAATTCTTCTTTTGAAAAATCCGGCCAGGGAACCGGGCAGAAATACAATTCACTGTATGCGATCTGCCACAGCAGATAGTTGGATATCCGCTCCTCCCCACTGGTTCGGATCAACAGATCCGGATCCGGGATGTCTCTGGTGTCAAGATAGGAGGAAAAGGTCTCCTCATCCAGGGCTGACGCATCGATTTTCCCGGCTTTGCAGTCCGCCATCAGCTGCCGCATGGCCCGAAGCATCTCGTCCCTGCTTCCATAGTTGATGGCAATCTGGAAGTTCAATCCGTCATTGTTCCTGGTCTCATACTCCAGTTCCTGAATACTCTTTTGGATATCTTCATCCAGACGGGATTTGTCTCCCAGCACCCGCACTCTCATATGGTTTTTGTGAGCTGTCCGCACACAGTTCTTCATATAGTTGCGCAGAAGCTTCATTAACGCTGCCACTTCACTCTTGGGACGGTTCCAGTTCTCTGTGGAAAAAGCGTACACGGTAAGGTACTTGATGCCCATATTCCAGGCCTCCTCACAGATCACTTCCACATTCTTCGCACCCTGGGTATGACCATAGTTCCGCGGCATTCCCTTGCTCTTCGCCCATCTGCCATTTCCATCCAGAATAATGGCAACATGCGTAGGTATTCTCATATTACGCCTCCCGTTACTACAAAACAAGGGGACACGGCGATACCGCTATGTCCCGTTTCATGCTTTTCTATAACTATACCGTAAGGATCTCCTTACTCTTCTCATCCACCGACTTGTCAATCTCTGCAATGTACTTGTCGGTCATCTTCTGAATCTGATCCTCAAGCTCCTTGATCTCATCCTCTGACACATCGGCGCTCTTGCCCAGCTTCTTGAAGGCGTCGTTGGCATCCCGGCGGATATTGCGCACTGCGATCTTGGCGTTCTCGCCTTTCTTCTTCACATCCTTGGTCAGTTCCTTTCTGCGCTCCTCGGTAAGCTCCGGAAATACAAGACGGATCATCTTACCATCGTTGGTGGGATTGATTCCCAGATCTGACGTGAGAATGGCTTTCTCAATCTCACGCACCATCTTTGCTTCCCATGGCTGAATCTGAATGATTCTTGCCTCCGGAACAGTCACATTGGCCACCTGCTGAATGGGGCTTGGCGTTCCGTAATAATCCACTCTGAGCTTATCCAGCACATGGGGGTTGGCCCGTCCTGCGCGGATGGCCCCGAACTCCTCCATCAGATTGCTCATCGTTTTCTGCATCTTGCTGTCATATTGCTGTAATCTTTCATCCATTTTTTGTTTCCTCCGCTCTTCCATAAATATTTTGAATGTGGGCACTATACCGTCACTCTGGTTCCGGTAAAATCTCTGGAAATTGCCTTCACAATACTATTCTCCTCATTTAACCCGAACACGAACATGGGCATCTTATTCTCCATGCACAGAATCGACGCCGCCAAGTCAACCACAGCCAGCTGCTGGTCAATGACCTCCTGGATTGTCACCTGGTCATATTTCTTCGCATTGGGGTTGATCTTGGGATCGCTGTCATAGACGCCGTCCACCGCTTTGGCCAACAGAATTCCCTCCGCCTCGATCTCAATCGCCCGAAGCACGGTAGCTGTATCCGTGGAAAAATACGGATGCCCCGTTCCTCCTGCAAAGAATACCACACAGCCCTCGTCAAAGCATTCATTGGCCTCGTCCTTGGAGAACAGTTCGGTGAAAGCACCGCATACGAAGGGTGTCATCACCTGGGTCTTCATGCCTACGGAACGGAAAATCTCCGATACATAAATACAGTTCATCACCGTAGCCAGCATTCCGATCTGATCTGCCTTCGTCCGGTCAATGGTCTCACTTGTTCTTCCTCTCCAGAAGTTGCCGCCGCCGATGACAATTCCCACCTGCGTACCTGCATCTGTCAGCTGTTTTACCTGCTTTGCCACCTCTGTCACTGTGGGCTCGTCAAATCCGGTCTTTTTGGCTCCGGCTAAGGCTTCGCCGCTTAACTTCAATAATACTCGCTTCATCTTTTCATCCACCTTTTAAAACTCAAATGTCTCTTAAATAGTATACCATATTTTTTCAAAAACGCAAGGCTCGTTTTTCTTCATACTTCTCAATCGTACAATCATTTTATCAGATCACCGGCCAGATATACAACAGCCATGGCTTCTCATACCATTTCAGCTCAGATACCACATGTGCGCGCAGCTTTCGGTATATCATATACATATACTTCTGCTGGCCCTGTGTGATATCCTTTTTGCTGTAGCGCAGAATCCTTGCTATCTCGATGAATGCTACAAATTCCTTTTCCTTAAAGCACGGCAGGCTCGCCTCCACTTCCTGTCCGTAGCGCAGCTCGTGATCCGTTTCTTTTAATGGAAGATTCACTATGGCAAGCAGGCGAATGGTCTCTTTCAATATGGCTTCCGCGGCCTGTCGGCTGTCCTGGAACGTAAATCTTTGCAGCCGCCGGTTCCGGATAACCTTGATCCGCAGAATAAGGATACCTGTCAGAGCAGCCAGTATAAGACCAACGACAAATACGATCAGCAGCACACCCAATAAGGGATTCTCCTCTGCGATTCCATACCATCTGCCTACAATTCCGACCCCTTTTCCTCCTTTTGGGTAGCTAGAAGGATTGTCTGTTGTAGGATTCTGCTGGGCCGGAGGTGTGGGATTTTGATCTGCCGGAGGCGTTGGATTTGGCGCAGGCTGCTGCCCAGGCTGTACCCCATGCTGCTTGCGGTAACGCTCCTCCAGCTCCTTTACGACTGTTTCCACCGATGTCCCCGGCTCTGCGTAGTCCAGAGCACTAAGATAGTCCCCCGGCGTTGTCTCTGCAGGAAGCCAGCCTCTGGCCGTCTCATAATATTCTACCCATGCATGCGCTCTTTGACCAGTTACCTGTGCGGTATAAGTTCCATCCTCATTCTCGTGAAAATCTCCCGGTTGAACAAGGTAACCGCTGACATAACGCATAGGTATCCCGTATATCCGGTTCATCAGAGTATACGCAGAGGCAAAATGCATACAATATCCCTTCTGCTGTTCGAAAAGAAAGTATTCTACAATATCCCAGTCTGCCGGAACGGGGGAGAGATCGAAGCTGTAACGGCATTTCTCCGTAAAATTCCTTCCAGCAGTCTCCACATCATTTTGAAGCCTTGACAACTGCCCTACGGGAATCTGAAGATATTGGTCTTCTACATATTCTTCATATACTTCATATGCTTCGTAATCCCAATCGTTTTCCTGCGGTTCATAAAAGGAAGAAAAAATTCTTTCTCCCATAATGATGTAATAATTGTCCTGACTATAGCCCTTCATCTGATAGGTGTCTTTGGAGCGCACTCTCATTCCCATATCGCCCGCAACCTCCGCTCCCTCCGGCAGATTGGTATAATAAGGCAGCAGACTCAGATTGCCGCTGTTCTTATAAACA
>CABQGZ010000182.1 GCA_902463835.1 uncultured Lachnospiraceae bacterium | reverse complement strand
ATTCCAGATTGATTCCAGGATCAGAAGCCTTGTACTCCTTCTTTAAGATATCATTCCACACTTCTACCTTTTCCATCAGAAGCCGTTCTTCCTCTTTCGAAATAACAAGCTCTGTAATTACCTCTCTTGGAATGGCATTGTCCATCAGTCCGCCATTCATGGAAGCGATCTGTATTCCAACCTCTCCCAGCAGTGCCTTTAAGATCCGTCCGGTCACCACAATGGCATTGGCCCGCTCTTTGCTGATCTCCGAACCGGAATGACCGCCCATAAGACCATGCAGCCGCAGATCATATCGAATGCCGTCCACCGCCGTATAAGATACCGGAATCCTGCAATTTGCCCGCAAGCCCCCCGCACAACCCACCAGGAACATTCCCTCCACATCGGAGTCAATATTGAGAAGCCGCCGTCCTTTCAGCATGGACAGATCTATTGCATTCGCACCCAGCATGCCAACTTCCTCATCCACCGTAATCACCACTTCCAGCGGCGGATGGCAGATATCATCACTGTCCAGCAGCGCCAAAGCATATGCCACAGCAATGCCGTCATCACCGCCCAGAGTGGTTCCCTTTGCCTTCAGAAAATCCCCATCCACATACAGACGCAGGCCTTCTTTTTCAAAGTCAATTACGGTCTCTGCATCCTTCTCACAGACCATATCCATATGTCCCTGAATAATGACCGGCTCCGACTCCTCGTAGCCAGCTGTCCCCGGCTTTACAATAATAATGTTGTTCTTCTCATCCTGATAACAGGTGAGATTCCGGTCCTCGGCAAAGCGCCTGCAGTAATCACTGATGGCCTTCGTGTTCCCAGAGCCGTGTGGAATTCCGCAAAGCTCCTCAAAAAACTGAAATACCTTTCCTGGTTTTAAATCTTTACATACGTTCATGTGCTACCTCCTACGCGATCAGGCATAATTATTCTATTCCAACATACAATATACTATGAAAAAAATCATCTATCTACTAGTGTTGACCATACTTGTCCTTTACATACTGCTATTTCCGGAGGCAGCCGTCAAAGCCGCAGGCGGAGGGCTTGTGCTCTGGTACACCAAAATGCTGCCAACCCTGCTTCCCTTTGCCATCCTCTCCCACATCTTCGTGACCACCGGTATCCTGCACTCGATTACCCGCGTGCTTCACCGTATCCTGTATCCTGTGTTCCCGGTAAATCAGGCCTGTGTCTATCCTCTGCTGGCAGGCTTTCTCTTCGGCTTTCCCCTAGGCAGCCGCATCACCGCACAGCTTGTGTCGGAAGGCCGCATGGACGATAGGGACGGCATAATGCTTTTTTCCATCTGCAACAATATCAGCCCCGTATTCATCAGCGGGTATATCCTGACCGCCGCCCTGCTGCGCCCAGACCTATCCGGCATCACCCTGCTGATCCTGTACCTTCCGCCCCTGGCTTACTACGCTATTGCTATCCGCATTGCCGCCCGCAGAGACACAATAACCTTCCGCACCGCAAGCCCAACCAAAGAAGCAGACGCTTCGCCATCCGTCTCAAAAACCTCGCCCTCAGGCTCAAAAGCCTCGCAGCCTGGCTCGTCCATCAGCTTCAGTGTTATAGATGCCGCCATTCTAAACGGCTTCGAAACCCTGACCAAAATAGGCGGATACATCATGCTGTTTGCCATATTTTCCCAAATGATATCCCTGATCCCCTTTCCGACCGCTCTGCCCGCCTGCCTTCTCACCGGCCTAATCGAGATCACCAACGGAATATCAACCATATCCCAAAGTCCTTTGAGCTTTCGAACAAAATATATCCTCATCATTCTCTGCACCGCCTTCGGCGGCCTCAGTGGCCTGGCCCAGACAGCCTCCATGACAAAAGAAGCCCGCTTCCCCATGTGGCCCTATTTAAAGACAAAACTCATCTGTACTCTGGCCTCCACTATGCTGGCCTTTCTACTCACCTAAAATAAGGCTGCAATAGGGATATAGCGAAACTGTTCTCTAAACTATACAAGTAACGTAGGCTTAAGCTTCTGCGCAAAGGATTGCTGGCAATACAGCCTCGGCAAAAGGATATGCCACACTTGCTGACAATATAGCGCCAGAGGATAGGGTGACCCATAACAGACCCTTGCAAAACGTAGCGAGAGCGCGTCTGATATGAGTCACCCTATCCCCTGGCGCGACCCTTTGCACATAATACAGGCATATTCTTTTGCCGAGGCGTCCCCCTCGACCTTATCTCCTCAAGCATGGGGCAGCCTATCCCCTCTATTTCAGCATATCCGCCTCCACCTGAATCTCCGGCAGTTCCTCCTCATGCCCCCCAGTAAGCTCCTCCTCCTGAGGCGCCAGCTCATTCCGGTTGGCATTCACCAGCTCATAGCAATCCTGCAAAGAAGCCAGCAGGCTCTCACTTCTGGCCCGGGTAGTCTCCATGGAATGTCCGATGATATCCTCCAGGTTCTTTAAGATATCGTCCGTATACTGAATCGCCGCCAGCCGAATATTATTGGCATCCGCAGTGGCATTGTCCAACATCTCCTGAGCCTCATTGGTGGCAGCCAGAACAATCTCATTGGCCTGGGCATACGCCTGCTGCATGATCTGATGCTCACTGATCAGCTCAGAGGTGTGTACCTGAGCATCCGCAAGGATCGCGTCTGCCTTCGCCTGAGCGTCCGCCAGGATCGCTTCCTTATTGCTGATGATCTTCTGGTAACGCTTGATCTCTTCCGGTGTCTTTAACCGAAGCTCCGTCAGAAGTTCTTCCAGTTCTTCCTTGTTTACGATAATCTTCGTGTTGGAAAGAGGTTGGTATTTGCAGCCGTCAATATATTCTTCAATCTCTTCAATAATCTGTTCTATTTTGCTGCTCATCGTACATTCTCCTTTACTTTTTGTATTTTGCGTATATCCGCTCCATCAGCTCATCCGGCACAAAATGGGAAATATCCCCGCCATAGGAGGCCACCTCTTTCACGATGGTTGAACTGAGATAAGCGTACTCCAGGCTGGTGGTTAAAAACAATGTGTCAATATCCGGATTCACGATCCGGTTCATCTGTGCAATCTGCAGCTCATACTCAAAGTCCGTGACAGCCCGAAGCCCACGAACAATGATGGATGCGTCAACACTCTTGGCATAATCAATCAGAAGACCTTCAAAAGACTGAATCCTTACATTCGGCAAGTCCTTTGTCATCTCTTCTAACATACTAACACGTTCTTCGATAGAAAACAATGGGTTTTTTGCACTGTTTCGCAAAACAGCCACAATTAATTCGTCCATAATCTGTGCGGAGCGCTCGATCATGTCCAGATGTCCATAAGTAACCGGGTCGAAGCTGCCCGGGTAGATTGCTCTTCTCATATCAAATCCTCTTTATTATTTTGTCGCTTCAAAAAAATATGCTTATTCGTCTTATACTGTTTTTCCTTTACCAATTCAAATCCAAGCTCCTCCAAATAGGAAAAATCCGTCTCCAGCGAAGCCTCCACAACGATCAGCGTGTCATGAGAGATCAGACCGGAGCCTGCCAGCAGCGTGAGAATCCGCTTCTCCAGCTGACAGTCATAGGGCGGATCCATAAATACGATGTCAAAGCGATATTGCCCTTCCATTCGCCCAATGGCCGCTGCCGCATCCATACACAACAGTGTACTCTCCGCCTGAAACTTTGTAAATTCGATATTTTCCTTTATACAAGCGCAGGCTTTTTTGTTCTGCTCTACAAACACCGCCCCAGACGCTCCACGGCTGATGGCCTCCAACCCGATTCCGCCGCTTCCGGCAAAAAGATCTAAGAACACAGCCCCGGGAAGGTACGGGGACAACATATTGAAAAGCGTCTCCTTGATGCGGTCTGTAGTTGGCCGGGTGTTCATGCCCGACACCGTTTTTAAGGGAAGGCTTCTGGCTCGTCCGGCAATGATTCTCATACTTCTACCTCCAAAACCGCGATACGAAGCATTGTCAACGCCTGCTCGACAGCACTCTGTCGCACCTGGCTTCTGTCTCCGGAAAACACAAATCTCTTCACCGTTGTATGTCCCATGCAGCAGCAGCCGATATACACAAGCCCCACCGGCTTTGCAGCTGTGCCGCCATCGGGTCCCGCAATTCCGGTAATGCCAATTCCAATGTCCGCCCCCGCTGCATTTCTTACGCCCTCTGCCATCTCTCTGGCCGTCTCTTCGCTTACAGCACCGTAAGCTGCAAGCGTCTCATGGGAGACACCGAGCAGCTTCTCCTTGGCCTCGTTGGAGTAGGTGATGTATCCTTCTTTAAAACTGTCAGAGATTCCCGGAACATTCACCAATCTGCCCGCCAGCAGGCCGCCTGTGCAGGATTCCGCCGTAGTGACGGTAAGGTGATGGAGAAAAAGGAGCCTTGCCACGGCTTCCTCCAGGCTCTCCTGCTTCAAATCCGCTTGTTCTGTTGTCATATCACTTCTGCTCCTTCAGCACGCTGAGGTTCTTATAAATATAATCGATCAGTGAGATTACGGTCAATATCAGTGCAATGTATGTAACCACCGTACATGCAGCCTGATAGATGGGATGATCAAAATTCAAAATCAGCATAACGATCATTACCATCTGTGAAACAGTCTTGAACTTGCCCCAATAGCTGGCGGCGATCACCACTCCATTGTCGGAAGCCACCAGGCGGAAACCGCTGATAATGAATTCACGGCTGATGATGATAACTACGATCCAGGCTGCCAGCTCCCCGGTGTCCACCAGACAGATCATGGCAGCGCCAACCAGCAGCTTGTCAGCCAGAGGATCCATAAATTTTCCAAAATTCGTCACAAGATTAT
Source organism: uncultured Lachnospiraceae bacterium (assembly GCA_902463835.1). Lineage (GTDB taxonomy): Bacteria > Bacillota > Clostridia > Lachnospirales > Lachnospiraceae > 14-2. Next base: position 1,991 of record CABQGZ010000182.1, on the reverse strand, counting down.
ACTTTCTGGCAATCTTGCCGTCTGCCAGATCTGTCAGGCTTGCCAAAATAAAAATCGCAACTGCCAGATAACGTCCCAAGGTGCCCAGCCCCGGAATCAGCAGGATCACCACAAAGGGAATGATCAAAAACACACGCAAAATCGTCAGTTTATTCGGTAAATTCATTTTCATCTAAATCATCTCTCCTATCAAATCATAATCCAGGGCTCCTGTTACACGCACCCGCACAAAGTCTCCGGTGAGAAGCTCCTCATCCGTATTGACAAAGATGTAGCCGTCAATATCCGGCGCATCCCGGTAGGTACGTCCCACATAAGCATTCTCATCCCCCACTTTTCCCTCAATCATAGCCCAGATCTCTGTACCAGTGAGGCTCTCATTTTTGTCAAAGATCACTTCCTGCTGAAGTTCCATGACCTCTCCCTGCCAGTCAGCTTTTATATCCTCGTCCACCTGATCCGGGAAACTGCAGGCTGGCGTGTCTTCCTCTGGAGAATATGTAAATGCCCCCAGCCGGTCGAATTCCATCTCGTTGAGGAAATACATCAGCTCCTCATGGTCATCCTGGGTTTCCCCCGGGAAACCACAGATCAGGGTAGTGCGCAGGGCGATATCCGGTATCTCCTGGCGCAGATGCTCTATGATAGCAACCAGATCCTCCCTGGAGGTCTTTCTTCCCATCCTCTTTAAAATTCTGTTGTTCACATGCTGTATGGGCATATCCAGGTAATGGCATACCTTCTTGTTCCGCTTGATGGAGGCGATCAGTTCCTCATAAATCTCCTCCGGATAACAGTAAAGGATACGGATCCATACAAGACCTGGTATCTCATTCAAGGCGTCCAGCAGCCGGTGCAGCGATTTTTCTCCATACAGATCTACGCCGTACAAGGTGGTCTCCTGGGCTACCAGAATCAGCTCCTTCACCCCTGCCTCAGCCAGCTCCGTGGCCTGTGCCACAAGCTCCTCCATGGGAACGCTTCGGTAGGAACCACGAATCTTTGGTATGATACAGTAGGTACAGTGCTTGTCACAGCCCTCCGCAATCTTCAGATGGGCATAGTGGCCGCCGGTGGTAAGAGAACGTTTTGCCGCCACCCGTGGAATCCCTTCCAGGGGCTTATAGGAGGTAAAGGAATGACCCGCTAAAACTTCTTTTACCGCAGTTACAATCTCCTGGTAGGAATTAGTGCCAAGGATAGCGTCCACCTGGGGAATCTCTGCCACGATCTCATCCCGATATCGTTCTGCCAGGCATCCCGTTACAAGCAGCGCTTTACAACAGCCGGAGTTTTTGAGTTCCGCCATCTCCAGAATAGTCTGAATACTCTCCTCCTTGGCGTCATTGATAAAGCAGCAGGTATTGATGACAATGACATCCGCCTGGCGCTCATCATCCGTAAAGGAATAGCCCTCTTTCCCCAGAAGTCCCAGCATGCATTCGGTATCTACTAAATTTTTGTCACAGCCAAGTGAAACAAAAAGCAGCTTCATATTTTTCTCCTTTTACACAATTACCACACGATTTTAGAGTATCCGGTCATCTGTTGTCCGGCGCAAAATCGTGTGGTAAATTTAAAACACCTTAAGCCTCCTGGTTCTCGTTCTCGGCGTTTTCCTCTTTGGTCTCTTCCTCACTTAATATCTTAACCTTTCCCTTGTACAGTTCATCAACCGCAATAGAAAAAGCTTTCTTGCCTTTTGTTCCGCTCACCAGCGGGTCATCACCTGCAATCAGCTGCCTTGCCCGCTTGGCGGTGGCGATCACAATGGAGTAACGGCTGTTTACCACCGGCTCCTCCCCAATCTCCACATCGCTGTTTACTACCTTCATCAAATCTGTATAAGATGGATGTAACATAATTTATTCTCCTTTCACGAAGCTTGTAAGCTCCTGTCGCATTTTTCTGATATTTTTGTTATTCCTGGATATCCGGCAATGTTCGTTCTGAATGATCTGATGCACCTTGCGGACACATTCCTCCAGATC
>CABQGZ010000181.1 GCA_902463835.1 uncultured Lachnospiraceae bacterium | reverse complement strand
AAAGCACCTCTACGGCAGAAAGCACCGAAACCTCCGGTGAAAAAGTAAATATCAAGCTCTTTACCGGCAAAATCGAAACTATCGATGTGATGAACGAAATCATTGATGAGTTCAACGCTTCTCAGGATCATATCGTTGTTGAGCAAGAATATCAGAAAGATGCCAGCAACGTCATCAAGATCAAATTCGCCTCCAACGAAGTACCTGACATTATGACCACCTACGAACAGGGCTTTGTCGATGAAGGCAAGTACATGGACATCTCGGACTTGAACGAGTTCTGGGATCGTATGTCCCCGGATATGAAGGCCGCTTGCACGGATGTAAGCTCTGGCAATGTCTATCGTATCTGCACGAACATGACGATGGCCGGTTTCTTCTACAACAAGGATATTTTGAGCGAAGCTGGTTATACCGAGTTCCCGACCGAATGGGCAGACTTTGAAACCATGCTGGAGACCATCAAGGAGAAAGAACCTGATGTTACTCCGTGGTTCATCTTCGGTAGTGAGGCTTGGCACCTTGGCCACCTGATTGAGTTCCTGCCTCATGGTTACATCAAGTCCACGCTGGGTGCTGTTGACGCTAAGAAGGCTTTCTTGGCCAACGATCAGGACAAGCTGCAGTTTGCAGCAGCAGATGGTCCGATGGCTGTTTTTGGTGAGGATCTGGTCGATCTCCAGAATAAGGGTCTCATCAACGCTGACGTGCTGACTGCCACGAACGACAACTGCGTACAGGACTTCGCAAACGGCAAGGTCGCCATGTTCAGCAATGGTATGTGGGCGCTGTCCAGCGTTCTTGAAGCCAACCCCGATATGGCAGATAAAATCGGTTTCGCACCGTATCCCGCTTATATGCCCAACTCCAAGCCTGTTGTACTGAGCGCCGAAGATTCCGGCTACTGCATTTCTGCAACGACCGAGCACAAAGAAGAGTGCATCGAGTTCCTGAACTTCCTGTTCAGCCCTGAAAATCAGAAAAAGTACAGCGAAGTTGCCAAGGCTCCCAGCGCATTTACCGATGTTGATGCTGAGTGGGCACCGGAAAACATCGTGAAGGAAGTTAATGCTGCCCTGAAGAGTGCTGCTAATATTGGCTTCACCAATGAGAAGCCTGCCGGTTTCTCTGGTGACGATGCAGGCCGTATGGTGCAGGAACTGCTGGCTGGCCAGTATACTCCTACCGAGTTTGCCGAGGCTTATGAAAAAGCCTGGACGGATGGTATGGCATCTTAAAACGACTCTTTTCTCCTTCTAAGTCGTGCGTATCAAATCTCAATAGGTGACATACAAGCAGAGGCGCACCGCATAATCCACGGTGCGCCTCTTACTTGTAAATGCAGGTGTATTACATGAAAAATAGAAAAATCGGTTTACATACATTTATGGCTGTACCCGCTTTTGCTTTGTATTGCCTTTTCTTTATTTATCCGTTGACAAAAGGCATTGGCATGAGCCTGACAAACTGGAATGGCTACGGGCAAGCTGAATTTATAGGTCTGAAAAACTTTGTTGACTTTTTCAAGGATAGCCGTGCTATTTCGGATATAAAGACGACCGTTCTGTTCGCGTTAGGCAGTGCGCCGCTACTCAATATTGTCGGCTTGCTGTATGCTCTCCTGATGAACAGTAAGTTCAAAGGAAAATCCGTTGCAAGAGCCTGCATTTATATGCCCGCTATCATCAGCCCCCTGATTATGGGTTATATTTGGTATCTGCTTCTTCAGCCGGGGCGCGGCGTTATTTTCAATTTGCTGAACCAGATGGGTCACCCCGAATGGTTCCCCAACTGGATGAGCAGCTATACCTCGGAAATCGTTGTGCTTGTTCTCGTGAATGTTTGGCAGTATGCTGGCATGACGATGATTATCTATTTGGCAGGCTTGCAGAACATCTCGCAAGATTTGTATGATGCAGCTATGATCGATGGTGCCACTGGCTGGCAGAGCTTCCGATTTATTACACTGCCGCTGCTGGTTCCTTCCATTCGTATCAATGTGGTTACTAACATCATCGGTTCGCTCTCTGTGTTCGACATTGTAATGTCGCTGACGAGTGGCGGTCCCGGTTATCAGACGGAAACATTAAGTATTTACATTATGCGTATGTGTTACGGTAGCAAAACAGGCTATTCTACGGCAGTTGCCATGATTATGTTCTTGATCGTTCTGATTCCTGTTTTGATTTCGCTGCGCCTGACACGCACGAGAGATTGATAACTGGTGGTGACTAAAATGAAATCGAAAGCAACTTTCCCGCGCTATTTGGCGATTGTTCTGATTTGCTTGCTCTGCCTTTGCCCGTTTGTAGTGCTGCTGATTTTGTCTCTGAATGAACCCGGCAGCAATATGTACGATGGCAATGTTCTGATCCCGGATTTCTATTTCGGAAACTATGCAGAGGGGTGGGCTAAATCCAATATTGGTCGAGCTATGATCAACTCTGGCATTATTACCTTGACCGCATTGCTGTTGATTGTTTTCCTTGGAGCGATGGCAGGTTACGCTGTTGCCAGATACTCGAACATGTTCAACCGCATGGTGTTCAACATTATGCTTTGCTGCATGATGATTCCCGGCATTATCAATACGGTGCCGCTTTATACTTTGATGATCAAGATCAAAGCGGTAAATACCTTGTGGGGTATGGCTTGTGTTTGTGCGACACTTGCGTTGCCACAGGCGGTCTTTGTGTTCTCCGGTTTTATCCGTGCTTTGCCGAGAGAGCTTGAAGAAGCAGCCGTTATTGATGGCTGTACGCCTTTTATGGCATTTTGGCGTATTGTTTTTCCGCTGCTGATGCCCTCTATTTCTGCGGTTGTTATCTTGAATGGCTTTGGCATCTGGAATAACTACTCGCAGGCGGTCTTTTTCCTGCAAAGCAGTGCAAAGCATAATGTACCGCAGGCATTGTCTGTCTATTTCCAGCAGTTCGCAGGAGCTAAATGGAATCTGATGGCAGCTACGGCGGTCATTGCCATTGTGCCGGTCGTTGTGATTTTCCTTATTTTCCAGAAGAGCCTAATGAAGGGTCTTACGGAAGGTGCGATTAAGGGGTAAGGAGTTATAGAATGGACATTTATCCGTCAAAAGCACAGTTTAGTACAAATGAAACTGTAACCCTTTGCCTTATCTGTGATGATGTACTGCCCATCTCTGTCCATATCCGGGTACTGCTCCTCTCCAAAACGGTATGGGAGCAAAACATTGTATTGACCGAGAACAAAACAACGGTATCCATAGGCGCTTTCTCTGCTACTTTTGCAGGATATGGCGTAAATGTTTATCAGCAGAATGATTTGGAGAAACCAATTTTGCAGACCGCCTTTGATGTTGCAGAATCTCCTAGAAAACTTTTACGGTATGGATTCTTAAGCGACTTCACAGAAAAAGACCGAGACAATGGTGCATTGGAATGGCTGTTAAAATGCCACATCAATCTCATACAGTTCTATGACTGGTCTTACCGCCACGATTCTCTTGTGGCTCCGCAAGAAGATTACCATGATATGATGGGCAAGGAAATCTCCGGCAGTACAGTTAAAGCAAAAATCGCAAAGGCAAAAGCGCTGGGGATGCACCCAACCGCATACGGTGCTGTGTACGCCGCCAGCAAACCATTTTTTGAAAAGCATCCGACATGGGCGTTTTACAATTCCTGTCAGGAACCGTTTGTATTTATTGATGTGTTCTATATCATGAATATTGCGGAGGGCTCGCCTTGGAGGAAACATCTTTTTGAAGAATACCAAAGTGCAATTAGCATGATGGGATTTTCCGGCATCCACATGGACACCTATGGATTTCCCAAAACAGCATATTCTCATTTGGATGCAATCCCGAAGAAAATCAAATTGGAGGACGAACTTCCCACTCTCATTGATGAAACGCGCGAAAATGTACATGGTAAGGAAGAACCTTATTTGATTTTTAACAATGTCGGAGCATGGCCTGTCCAGAGAACCGCAGATAGAAAGCAAGATGCTGTCTATATTGAGGTGTGGCCTCCTTACGACCGGTATGCAAGCATCGCGCAGCTTATCCGGGATGCAAGAACTTATGCCAAAGATGATAAGAGCACTATTTTGGCAGCCTATCTGAAACCATTCCGGGAAGGCAAACGTGAAAAAGCCCTCCCAGCAGCCAAGTTGCTGATGGGAAGCATTGTCTCAAATGGTGCCACACATCTTTTGACCGGCGAAAACCAAACGGCTCTGACACAGGGGTATTACAGCGATTATACAAAGTTCAGCGATTCCGAAGCCGAAGCCATCAGACGATACTACGACTATATGATTCGGTATGAAAATTTGTTCTTTGATCCTGAATTGCAGGACGTGACGATGACCCATACCGGGTGGGATAACTATGAGTATCAATGCACCAGCCATAAGGTGAGTTCCTACGGTGAAGCAGGGAAAATCTGGATGATTCTCCGTGAAAAAGATTATCGCAAGTGCATCTATTTACTCAACCTGTGCGGCCAAAGCGAGGATTACTGGAACGAGGGTAAAGAAGAACCAAACATCCAAAAGGATATAAAGTTTACCGTGCAGGTTGATACCCCGGTTGAAAAGATTTGCTTCAGCACTCCCGACGGGGAAAACATGGACGCAATAGAGCTTTCGTTTACAGAAAGAGCAACAAAAACCGGAAAATTTATTGACTTTACCGTACCAAGCCTGAACTATTGGACAACCATTTGGATCGACACAAGAAAGGAAACAATATGAAAAAGCATCATTTTATAAAGATGTCTTCCATTGCACTTTACTGCGGCAATGCAGATGACGGATACATCAATTTTGACTGCGTTCATATTTCCAAATCAGCTTAAAGGAGTGTGAGCAACTATGGCAACCGCAAAAAGTCCGTGGTGGAAAAGTGCGGTAATCTATCAAATCTATCCACGCAGTTTCCAAGACAGCAACGGCGATGGAATCGGCGATTTGCAGGGCATTACCAGTCGCCTAGACTATTTAGCCGATTTGGGAATCGACGCCATTTGGCTCAGCCCGGTCTACCGTTCACCGCAAGATGATAATGGCTATGATATTTCAGATTACTGTGATATTGACCCTATGTTCGGAACTCTGGCTGATATGAATACTCTGATTGGTGAAGCCAAAAAGAGAAATATCCGCATCATTATGGATTTGGTATTAAACCATTCCTCGGATGAGCACCCTTGGTTTCTGGAAGCAAAGAAAAGCAGGGATAATTCTTTTCATGATTACTATGTCTGGCGGGATGGGAACGAAGAAGTGCCGCCAAACGACATGAAAGCCTGCTTCGGCGGTTCTGCATGGACTTGGGTGCCGGATGTGCAGCAATACTATTTTCACCCGTTTTCCGTAAAGCAGCCTGATTTGAATTGGGATAACCCGAAAGTTCGAGAAGAAATCTATAAAATTATCAATTTTTGGATTGAACGTGGTGTTGGTGGCTTCCGTTTGGATGTGATTGATCAGATTGCCAAAGAACCTGATTTGAAGATCACGAATAACGGGCCTATGCTACACGCTTATATCCGGGAGATGAACCGCCATACTTTCGGGGGAACCGATCTTGTGACGGTGGGCGAAGCGTGGGGAGCCAATGTAGATAACGCGAAAATCTACAGCGACCCCAGCGGCCGGGAATTTTCTATGGTTTTCCAATTTGAGCACATTGGTTTGGATCAGATCCCCGGAAAAGAAAAATGGGATTTGGAACCGCTTGACTGGATGGAGCTAAAGAGGGTCCTTAGTAAATGGCAAACTGGGCTGCATGGTTGCGGCTGGAACAGCCTGTTTTGGAACAACCACGACCTTCCGCGAATCGTATCCCGTTGGGGTGACGATGGAAAATACCGCGTAGAATCTGCAAAGATGTTCGCTACCTTACTGCACGGTATGCAGGGAACGCCCTATATCTATCAGGGCGAAGAACTTGGCATGACCAATGCGCCGTATGATATATCGGATTATCGTGATATTGAAACGCTGCACATTTACCGTGATAGACTGGCGGAAGGCTATGCAGAGGAAGATGTCATGCGTTCTATTCACGCCAAGGGGCGTGACAACGCCAGAACTCCCATGCAGTGGGATGGCAGTAAAAATGCTGGTTTCACTGTAGGAGAACCATGGCTAAAAGTAAATCCGAACTATCTGCAAATCAATGCCGCAGGAGAGTGTAATACCGCAGATTCCGTATTTGCCTATTACAAAGCCCTCATTGCCCTTCGTAAAAAGTATCCTATTTTTGCCGAGGGTGATTATCAACTTCTTATGGGGGATGACCCGGATGTATTTGCTTATAAGAGAACATGGAAAGATCAGACACTTTATGTTATCTGCAATTTCCGTGCAAAGGAATTGAATGAGGTGATTCCTGAAGAATATAGAAAAGGAGTATTGCTGATTAGCAATTATGCAGAGCAAGGTTCCAGCTTGAAACCATACGAGGCTCGAATTTATTTAGAGCAACGTAATTAAAACGCATCGGATTTCCAATAAGCAATAGACCACGTCATGGGCCTCACCAGCGTAAAGAAATACGATGTAAGTACAATTACATTAGTTTTTCGACCCGACAGCTTATTCGGCTGTCGGGCCTTTCTTTGTGTTTGCCTTCAACAAGTCACTCGTTAAAACGTAACATTTATATATTAGGTTCCCACCCTCATGTCTCACGAGTCGAATCGCCTCACATTCGTATGCTTGCAGTATAAAACGAACAAATTTCAGCATCAAGAAAAAAATTTTGATTTTTCTCTAATTTTTTTCTCCGAAAACAGTCTTTATAT
>CABQGZ010000180.1 GCA_902463835.1 uncultured Lachnospiraceae bacterium | reverse complement strand
CGTGAAGAATCACGATCTCATTGTCGTAGGGCGTGATCACCTTTACGGTGGAAGCATGGGCTGTGATCCAGCCCTCCTCCTCCCCGATATTCAAAAGAACCCCATAGATTCCTTTTTTTGCGCTTGGTCCCGGATACAGATTATAGGAATAGACCTCGTGAAATCCAGGAAGCCTGTTGTGAACTACCACCTGTTTTCCCTGAAAATGGGTATGGCGGAAGGGCGGAGCAAGCACGACTAGTGCCCTGGGAGAGAAATCATCCCCAACCTCTTCCATATGTAAAAATTCCTGGAGATCCGCAAGCCCCGCTGCAAAAAATCCCGCGTTGGCCGGAGTAATGCACACGGAATCGTAGCCGTACTCTCTCCCGCCGGAGCGGAATGGAAAAACAATCAGTTCCCGCTGCTTCAGCCATTCGTAGGTCTTGTTCTTCAGCTTCGAAAAATCCTCCTGATACAGTTCCGAAAACCGGGGCTTATCCGTGGGACCGTCATCCGCCACCACAAGACTGTCCGGATCCCTTCTGCGCATATAGTCCTCCGTGTAATTAACCACAATCCCATTGTTACAGCGGATGACTGTGGCCTCCTTCACGGTTCCCATGCCTTCTACTTCATACGTTACATCATATTGCATGGCTTGTTCTTTTCCCATACAGAGTGAGAGGAGTTCCTCTCTGGTACCCGGGGCCGTCACATCAGGGGCCTCCATCAGGGTATCCATTACGTATTGGGGCAGGTTCCAACCTGCAAATCTTTGAATTCTTTCTTTTATATTCATCCTAACACCACCTTTTCGTGCAAGGGTATCACAGACGCTGGGGGGATGTCAACGATTTGGGGCGCTAAGGAATGGTTCTTAGCTGGTTCTTGGCTGGCTTTGAGAATAGAAATTTCTAGGGGTAGGCGCAATTGGCCCCAGAGGCATACCACTCATATTTCAGGGATTCATGACATACCCTTTATAAATGATCGCCAAAGGGCCCGCTGCCATGATTATAAAAATATTAGAGGAGCTTACCCGTTTTCTCTGGGGTTTTCCCATGATAATATTGTTGTTGGGAACACATGTGTATTTCACGTTTCGAACGGGATTTGTTCAGAAATGGGTGTTCAAGGGAATCCGCATGAGCTTTTCGCCCTCCAGGAAGACAACGGACGGTATTACGCCCTTTCAGGCGCTGGCTGCTTCTTTAGCTGCTACCATTGGAACGGGAAATATCATCGGAATCTCCACGGCCATCGCCATTGGCGGACCGGGCGCTGTGTTCTGGTGCTGGATTACCGGCATCCTGGGAATTGCCACCTGTTATGGGGAATGCCTGCTCTCCGCCCTGTATCGTGTCAAAAATTCCGCCGGCAAGTATCTGGGCGGCCCCATGTATGTATTGAAATATACGCTGCATAAGCCCCTTTTGGGCGCACTTTTCGCAGGCGCGGCTGTGCTGGCCTCCTTTGGCATGGGAAGCAGCGTCCAGTCCCATTCCATCAGCACGGCCATCCGGGAACATTTTCCGGTCTCACCTCATATCATTGGGATGGTCGCCGCCCTGCTGGCTGGATTCGTGCTTTTGGGCGGCGTGGGGGCAATCTCCAGGCTCTGCAGCTACTTTGTGCCCTTCATGAGCGCCTTTTATCTGGCGGGCTGCGCGATACTACTGATCCTGAATCGAAGCTTTTTGGGCGATGCCATCGTCCTGATCTTCCGCTCCGCCTTTTCCTCCCGGTCCTTTGTGGGCGGAATCGCCGGGACAGCGGTCATGCTGGGTCTGCGCACAGGTGTCTCCCGAGGCCTTTTTACCAACGAAGCGGGGCTTGGCTCCATCCCCATGTCGGCTGCCACCGCCCAGTCCGAGGATCCGGTTTCCTTAAGTCTTATCGCCATGACCGGCCCCTTCTGGGATACTGTGGTAATCTGCGCCATCACTGGGCTTGCCATTGTCAGCAGCATTCTCAGCGATCCCGCAGGCTTTGCTGCCATTCCCGGAGAAGCTTTGTGTTTTGCCGCCTTCGACAAGCTTCCTTTCTTAGGGAAGGAGATGCTGTCCCTGTCTCTGGTTCTGTTTGCCTTTGCCACAATTCTGGGCTGGTCCTACTATGGAGAATGCTCCGCCCGGTTTCTGGCAGGGGAGCGCGGCGTGAAGGTCTATCAGGTTCTGTACCTTCTGTCCATTTATCTGGGCGCCGTGATATCCCTGGAGCTGGTGTGGGGGATTTCCGATCTGTTGAATGCCCTGATGGCACTGCCCAATCTCTTGTGCCTTTGGATGCTGCGTGACAAGGTAAGTTTCTACTGCCCAAAAGGACGCCCCAGACAACGGTAATCGTATCTGAATTATTGGGCAGGATACATACCACTCTTCAAAATATGTTGTCATTATCCATCTCCTCGTGCTATAATATCCAAAGACAGATATTATATTAATAGGATGGAGGTTTCACTTATGAAAACTTCAGATATCATGATAGAAAACAATGAAACCGTCACTCTTTACCACGGCTCAAAATCCGGTATCAAAGGCTCGATTGCACCTATCAGCCGTGACAGATGTGACTTCGGACAGGGATTTTATATGGGCACGGACCGCGCACAGCCCCTTACCCTTATCTGCAATTATGAAAATGCGAAGCTTTACACCGTAAAAGCCCATCTTTCCGGATTAAAGCTTTTGGAGCTTGAAATTGGACTCGACTGGGCACTGCTCGTTGCCTATAACCGAGGCAAAATGGAACTGGTAAAGGATTCTGCCATTTATAATCGTTTCAAAACGATCACGGATGGATATGATATGATCATTGGCTATATTGCAAACGACAGAATGTTTACCGTGCTCGATCGTTTCTTTCAAGGCGATATTACAGATATGGCACTTGTCAACAGTCTGTCTGCATTAAAGCTTGGCAGGCAATACGTGGCAATTACGAAAAAAGCCTGCGCTCAAATTGAAATTGTGGTGGAAACAACCTTAACTGACAAAGATAGGGCGACATTAAAAATTGAAAGTGATAAGAACCGCAAACTGGGAATTGATTTAGCAAACGAAATATGCAAAAAATATCGTCGGGAAGGCCGATTCTTCGATGAGATTCTAAAGGCAGGTGAATGATATCATGTTAGACCGTTTTCAGCTTCAGCTTTGCGATATTCAAGGCCGTTTATTCGAGTTAAGTGTAAAGCACGGACTTGATTCAACCGAATTCATAGAAAAATTTATGAACAGCAGATGTGCTTCTGCTCTTGATGACGTCTACGACCGTCTACAGTGGGCCGGTGAAGAATATATCTTGGAGGAGCTTACAGAAGAAGCCGGTGGACTCGCCAAATCCAACGACCTCTTTTCTATGGATGTTATGTTTTGGGCCGGTTATCTCTACCGCTATTGGCACTTCTACACCGGCCAAAGCAGCAAGGATATCTATACCATCGCTGATGCAAAAATGATGAATGAATCCTGGCTCGGTTTCCATACCCTTGACAACGAAATGGCAATTGATGACCTAATGGAGATATATGAACAGAAGAAACGAGATTGACCCAGATATATCTCAGATCGGTACATAAATGGGCTTCTTCACAAAGTATCAGCTCTCCTCATCATATTCCCGTAAAAAATGATGCCGCTCCCCATGCTTTTTATACGCAATCACGGTATCCAGGTTGACATTTTCCACACTTTTAAAGATATTCCCCTCCACAAAGGGATTGATCTCCTTTAATCTTGCGATCAGCTCCTTGATCTCCTGGCGCTTGGAGGTGTTGCTGCCATCTTCATTGCTGATCTCGCATTGCTCCGTGAACCGGCAGGCGCACTGCAGGAAGGTCAGATCATTGTAATCCCGCCAGTGCTTGATATCCGCCTCCCGCACCAGATACAGGGGCCGTATCAGCTCCATCCCCGGGAAGTTGGTGCTGTGAAGCTTGGGCATCATGGTCTGCACCTGACCGCCATAGAGCATTCCCATCAGGATCGTCTCGATCACATCATCATAATGATGCCCCAGGGCAATCTTATTGCAGCCCAGCTCTCTCGCCTGGCTGTACAGATGCCCCCGCCGCATACGTGCGCAGAGGTAACAGGGGGACTTTTCAATATGGTAGACAGAGTCAAAAATATCCGATTCGAAAACAGTGATAGGAATCCCCAATATCCCCGCGTTATATTCAATCTGCCTGCGGTTCGCCTCATTATACCCCGGATCCATCACAAGAAATTCCAGATCAAAATTGCACTTTCTGTGCCGCTGAATCTCCTGAAACAGCTTGGCCATCAGCATGGAATCCTTCCCCCCGGAAATACAGACCGCCACCTTATCCCCCTCTTTTAAAAGCTCATACTCATTAATAGCTTTCGCAAAACGGCTGAATATCGCACTATGAAATTTCTTCCGCAGACTAACCTCTACCTGCTGCTGTATTGACACTTCTTCCATCGTCTCTCATACCTTTCTTTTTCCTATTGCACAACTGCCAACAACGTAGCGCCGGAGAAAGGGGTAGCCCTAAAGCAGACCCTTGCAAAACGTCGGCACTTAGCGAACAGACCCGGAACGGGGCTGTGAGGTTAGTGTCCGCTACGTTTCTGCATGGAGCGAGAGCGCGTCTGTCTTAGGGCTACCCCTTTCCCCGGCGCGACCCTATGGACAATAGTCAAAAAGCTCCTGCCGCACTCTGGAAAACCGCTCATAAAACTGCTCATAAAAATCCGCCTCCACGTCATAGGGCGTCACAAAAAAAGTATTCAGCAGAAGCATATTACAATTCTTGTGATATTCCTCCGTTCTCACCGAAATCTGCTCCTCCAGGTCATTCAAAAAATAATGCCAGTCCAGGATAAACTGCTCGTACCTTTTGCTCTCAGGCACATCCAGCCACTTTTTTACCTTGATCTTCGAACGATTTTCCCTGGCACATTCATGAATCTGCAAAAAATATTTCACTCCGCCGTCCTCGTAGATTCTCCCCAACGGGAACAGACGGCAGATACCGGGCCGGTATCCGTGAATGGAGCACCTGCCCTGGCTGTTCAGGAACCGGCAGGCCTCCCCCTCGCCTTTCATGGCCAGGTGGGGCAGAATGATGCCGTCCACCACTCCCAACTCCAGATACTGCTCCAGCAGCTCCGAAAATCCGAGCCCCGTCCCCTTGATCAGCCCATACAGATCCATGGGATCCAGGACAATGGAATCCCCCATCCCATGGCAGCAGGCGGAACAGCCCGCGCAGTCATGACAGTCCGCCTTCACCATGTCATTCAATCCATACAATTTTCCGTCGGAAATATCCTTGATATCAATCTCTCGTTTCATCTTAGCCCACACCATCTTCGCGTTTTCTATCAATTCTAAACGCTCGCCAGTGTTTCGTCAATACTCCTCTTTAAAAAACTGTTACACCATATCTTCCTCCACCGTTGTAATTCCGGCAATCCCAAAGTTCTCCACCAGTACCTTCGCCACATTGGGGGACAGAAAGGCCGGAAGTGTGGGGCCCAGGCGGATGTTTTTTACTCCCAGATGAAGAAGGGCCAGCAGCACGATCACCGCCTTCTGCTCATACCATGCAATGTTGTAGCTGATGGGCAGATCATTGATGTCCGCAAGACCAAAGACCTCCTGCAGCTTCATGGCGATCACCGCCAGGGAGTAGGAATCGTTGCACTGTCCGGCGTCCAGCACCCGTGGAATTCCATTGATATCACCCAGATTCAGCTTGTTATACTTATACTTCGCGCAGCCCGCCGTGAGGATCACTGTATCCTTGGGCAGCGCTTTTGCAAAATCCGTATAGTAATTGCGCTCACGGCTTCTTCCGTCGCAGCCAGCCATCACCACAAACCGCCGGATTGCGCCGCTCTGGACGGCCTCCACAATCTGATCAGCCAGCGCCAGCACCTGATTATGGGCAAAGCCTCCTACGATCTCGCCGGTTTCCAGCTCCTTGGGTGCCGGACAGCGCTTCGCGTGAGCGATCAACTCTGAGAAATCCTTCTTTTCCCCTATGCCGCCCGGGATGTGCTTGCAGCCTGTATATCCCACCGCTCCGGTGGTATACACCCGATCCTTGTAGCTGTCCTTTGGCGGAACCAGGCAGTTGGTGGTGAGAAGAATGGGACCTCCAAAGGCTTCGAATTCCTCCTTCTGCTTCCACCAGGCATTCCCGTAGTTTCCCACGAAATGGCTGTATTTCTGAAAGGCCGGATAGTAATGGGCCGGCAGCATCTCAGAGTGGGTGTACACATCCACGCCAGTACCTTCGGTCTGCTCCAGCAGCATTTCCAGATCTCTCAGGTCGTGGCCTGAGATCAGGATGGCCGGGTTCTTCCGAACACCGATATTAACTTTTGTGATCTGCGGATTGCCGTAATGGCCCGTATTGGCCTTATCCAGAAGAGCCATGGCCTCCACGCCGTATTTCCCAGTCTCTAAGGTCAGCGCTACCAGATCATCCACCGTCAGACTGTCATCCAGGGTCTTTGCAAGGGCTTCCTGTAAGAACGCGTGAATCGCCGGATCATCCTCCATAAGGGTATTGGCATGCTTCAGGTAGGCGGCCAGCCCTTTGAGTCCATAGGTGATCAGCTCCCGCAGGCTTCGGATATCCTCCTGCTTCGTATGTAACACCCCTACCGTTTTGGCCTTTTCCAGAAGATTTGCATCCTCCTCTTCCTCATACAGCGCTGCCCGCAGCGTATCTTCAGATGAAATATTTTTCCGCAGCTGTTCCTTTAATTTTAGCGTATCTTTTACTTTTCGCAGAATCGTGTCATCATCGAAATTGGCATTTGTTATGGTGGTAAAGAGATTCTCAGTCACCTGGTAATTCCAGGCTTTATCGATTGCCTTCCCCTCCTGCCGCAGTTGACACAGCAC
>CABQGZ010000179.1 GCA_902463835.1 uncultured Lachnospiraceae bacterium | reverse complement strand
GGGGTGTTTATCATGCAGGAACTAAATTACATAAAGCAAGATACGAAAATGCCGGGCAGAGAATCTTTTGTGACTTATGTCGATTTTCAAGTACAGGACGGCACTGCAGATATGCGACTGTATGACATCTTCCCGGGGGTGCAGCTGATGGTCGTGGATTTTGCATCGGAAAGCTGTTTCAGATCGGGCGAAAAGCAAAACGTGATCGGAATCAACCACTGCCGGAAAGGACGGTTTGAGTGTGCGTTTGACAGCAGGAATTACCTTTACTTAGGAGAAGGAGATATTACCCTGAACAGCCAGATGCACCCGCCAATCGCGTCTTCCTTCCCCTTGAACTACTTTTATGGGTCCACTATTATTTTGTTTCCGGAGGTCATGAAGGGTGTACCGGAGCTTCAGGCCTTTCAAATCAGCGCGGAGGCAATCACAGAGAAATATTCTCTTGAATCAAGATCCCCGGTATTTCGCCGCAATGCGGAAATAGAGCATGTATATCAGGAACTGTATACACATCTGGATCGTCCGTCTCTACCCTTTTTGCGGCTGAAGATTTTGGAGCTCCTTTATCATTTCCAATTCAGACAAACTCTTTTTGAGGAGAACCAGGACTATATTTCGGGAGTGACTGTGGAGCGGATCAAGCATGTCAGGGAGCATCTGGTACAGGATATGGAACACCGGACCAATCTGAAGGAACTGGCATTGGAGCACAATTTAAGTCTGACTCAGTTAAAAGATGGATTCAGGCAAATTTATGGCGAATCACCTTATGCATATTTGCGTAGTTACAAAATGCATCGGGCGGCACAGCTTTTGCGCCAGTCAGATAAAAAAATCAGCGAAATTGCGCTGGAAATGGGTTATCAGAATCCAAGCAAATTTTCAGAGGCATTCCATGCGGTGATAGGATGCAGACCAAGTGCCTATCGAAAGGAAAAAAAGTAGAAGAAAATCATAGTGACACCTTCCGGATGGAGGTGTCATTTTTTGGCTTTTTGGAGCATTTTGCAGAAGGCATGGCTTTTCGGAGTGGCAAAAGAATCTTTCACATGGTAATATGTATAAGTTAGCATAGACTAACCAAAGATGTAGAAAGGAAAGAAATACATATGAAAACAAAACTTACAACAAAGGATTTAATTACCGCAGGCGCCTTTGGCGCAATTTATTTAGTGCTGCTCACGGTGTTGTCCTCAGTCCTGACCATTGTTCCAATCCTCTTTCTGGCAACGCCGTTGATTGCCGGCATCATACTGGGAACTGTGTATATGCTGTATGCCACCAAGGTGCCGCGCACCGGTGCGATCCTGGTGCTGGCGATCCTGGTGGGGCTGATTACGTCCATGTCAACCATTTATCCGCTGATTTTTGCAGTTGTATGGGGATTAATCGCTGAACTCATTACCGCAAAAAGACGCAAATCCGCAGGTGCGCTGGCAGTCAGCTACTGTGTGTTCAACCTGACTTCTATGGGTCCCTTCTTTGCCCTTGTTCTGGCAAAGGACGCCTTCTTAGAAAGTTGTGCAGGGTACTATGGAGAAGAATATATCGCAACGCTGGATAAGCTGACGCCCAGCTGGATTGTTCTTGTGCTGATTGCTTTGGCTTTGTTGGGCGGATTGCTTGGCGGTCTGTTTGGAAGAAAGATCCTGAAAAAACATTTTGTGAAAGCCGGTATTACAGCGTGAACCGCGAAAAGATTTTCAGTACTCTTTTGGATCCGAGAAGTAAGCTGGCGGTATTTATTGCCGCCTGCCTCTCGGCATTTTCCGGGCTGACACATCCGCAGGAATTTGTCCTTCTTGCCCTGTGTGTGGGGATAACGCTTCTGTGCCAGAAATGGAAGAGGGCTTTTTATACCGGTCTTATCTTTGCAGTTATGTTTTTATGCGATCTGTTTCTAGCGCCGCGATTGTCAGGGATACTGCAGAATATCATCATGCTGGCATGTCATTTCTGCCGGTTTATTTTACCGCTGTTTGCAGCCTTTTATATTGTGACACAGACTTCTAGGATTGGGGAATATATCAGTGCGTTTACTCAGATGCATCTGCCAAACGAGGTCATCATTCCTCTGGCGGTGATGCTCCGTTTTGTCCCGACTATCCAGGAAGAATGGCAGATGGTGAATCAGGCGCTCCGGTTAAGAGGGATGGCGCTGACATGGAAAAATGTTCTTCGTCGTCCGCTGCAGATGATGGAATATATGCTGGTTCCCTTTTTGCTGCAGTGCTCGGTTATCGTGGATGAGATGTCAGCTGCTGTTATGGCGCGGGGGTTTGACAAAAATATGCCGCGAACCAGTTATGCGGAGGTTCAGATGAAGGCTCTGGATTGGTGTATAATAGCTGTTTCTGCCGGACTGCTGTTCTGGAATCTTTGTTTCTGAGGAAGGGAGGAGATGTTTTGATCAAACTGAATCATGTTTCCTTTTCTTACCAGAACGGGGAAGCAAATGAAATGCAGGTGCTGTCTGATGTAAGCTTTCAGGCATCACGCGGAGAATGTGTGGTACTTTGTGGGAAAAGCGGATGTGGGAAGACGACCATGCTTCGCCTGGTAAACGGTCTTATCCCTCATTTTTATGCCGGGAAACTGGAGGGGAATGTCCTTGTAGGCGGACAGGAAATGCAGCAGACACCGTTGCCCCAAACGTCCCGGATTGTGGGAAGTGTCTTCCAGAATCCCCGTACCCAGTTTTTCCATCTGGATACGACCGGAGAGATGGCTTTTAATCTGGAAAATCAGAATGTCCCCCGCCCACAGATGAAGAAGCGTCTGGAGGAGGTGTCCTATCGTCTGAACCTGCAGGAGCTGATGGACCGGAATATTTTTGAACTGTCAGGCGGCGAGAAACAGCAGATCGCCTGCGGCTCCGTTTATGCGGCTTTACCGCCGGTTATCGTTATGGATGAGCCTTCTTCTAATCTGGATATGGAGAGCATCCGAAAGCTGCAGAAGTTGATCCGCATGATGAAAGATGAAGGAAAAACTGTGCTGATTTCAGAGCATCGGCTGTGGTATCTGGAGGGAATCGCTGACCGTTATGTGCTGTTGGAGGATGGCCGGATCAGGCAGGAATTTACGCCGGAAGCAGCGGCAGATCTTTCGCTGGAGAAGCGCAAAGCGTTGGGACTCAGGGCAGTAAAGCGGGAGCAGCTTTATGAACTGAGGCCCGATATTGGGCTGATAAAACAAAAGAGTACCGGGCTGGAAATAGATGGGCTTCAGTTTAGCCGCCAGATGCGCCAGGTACTGAATGTGCCGCATTTAGAAATACCGTCAGGGGCAATCGTAGCGGTGATCGGAGAAAACGGTGCCGGGAAATCCACTTTCAGTCTTTGCCTGGCAGGTCTTTTGAAGCATACGGGTACAGTACGGATCGACGGCAAGAAGATCGCGCATAAAAAGCTGCCGGAGCAGGTCTACCTGGTCATGCAGGAGGCAGGACATCAACTGTTCAGCGATACGGTATTGGGTGAATTGACCTTGAATAATCCGGCACTGTCAGAAGAAAAGGGCAAAGAGGTTTTGACAACGCTGGGCTTAAATGGTATGGAGAACCGTCACCCTGGCTCCCTCTCCGGAGGTCAGCAACAAAGGCTTTCTCTGGGAACAGCTCTTTGCATGAAGCGAAAACTGATGCTCTATGATGAGCCGACCAGCGGTCAGGATGGAGAAAATCTGCTGCGGACAGCGGAGCTGATCCGTGCAGCTAATAAACAGGCAGCCAGTACCCTGATCGTGACACATGATCCGGAGCTGATCTTGCGCTGTGCGACCCATATTCTGCATATCCACGCAGGGGAAGTAAAGAAATTCATACCGCTTGATGAGAGAGGAGTGATTTATATGAAGAAGGTATTTGGAGAGGATGCGCAGACAAAGAAGCCGCAGAAAACCGGTATTCCGCGCCTGCTGGAGTTTACAGGACGGCATCGTCCCCTACTGGGCGCTGCGCAGTTGTTGTCCGGCATCAGCGCCTTGTTCCTTCTGGGACCGTTTGTGTGTGTTTATTTTGCGGCCCGTGCGCTTTTAACCGGACTGACCGGAGGAGGTTTTGCTATCTCGTCCCTGGTGCAGTGGGGCGTGTGGGCATTGGCACTGGAACTGGCCGGGCTGATCATTAATTTTGCGGCACTTATGTGCTCCCATACCGCAGCTTTTCATACAGAGAAGAATTTAAAAATGGCAGCGCTCCGTCATTTGTCCAGGATGCCAATGGGGTATTTTGAGGAAAATCCCAGCGGAAAGCTAAGAAAAATCATTGATGAAAACAGCGCCCAAATGGAGACTTACCTTGCCCATCAGCTGCCGGATCTGGTGAGCGCTCAGGTCACGACGGTTGCCAGCCTTGTGCTGATGCTGGTTATGGACTGGCGCATTGGCCTTCCGCTGATCGTTCTGATGCTTGCAAGCTTTGCCTGCCAGATGACAATGATGGGCGAAAAAACCATGAATTTCATGAAGCGCTATCAGGACGCTCAGGAGGAAATGAACCACGAGGCGGTGGAGTATGTCCGGGGAATCTCCGTGATTAAGGTATTTGGACAGTCGGTACATTCGATACGGCGCTTCAAGGAAGCGATCAATGCTTATCGGGATGACGCACTGGCCTTTACTATGGCCTGCAAGCCCGGATATGTGGGCTTCAATACTGTGGTCAATGCCGCTTTTCTTGTGCTGATCCCTGCCGCACTCATCGGCATGACTTCGGCGGGAGATTTGACTGCCTTTATAGAGAATTTCCTGTTTTATCTGATTTTTGCACCTGCATGCGCATCTGTTCTCAACAAGATCATGTACATGAGCAACTATAAGATGCAGGCTATGGAATCTATGCGGCGGATTGACACAATTCTGCTTGCCAGAGAGCAGTCAGAGGCACAGGAGCCGCAAATGGCACAGGGCAGCGACATTTGCTTTGAGCATGTGACCTTTACCTATCCCACAGGCGAACAGCCTGCGGTTTCAGATGTCAGTTTTACAGCAAAAGCCGGAACCGTTACGGCACTGGTGGGACATTCCGGCTCCGGCAAGACCACCATCGGGACCCTGGTCCCCCGCTTTTATGATGTGCAGGAGGGGCGCATTACGCTGGGCGGCGTGGAACTTTCTGAGATTTCCCGACAGGAAGTCATGGGAAAGATTGCTTTTGTCTTCCAGAATCCCAAATTACTGAAAACAACACTGGAGGAAAATATCCGCGGCGGCTGCAAAAATGCCAGCCGGGAAGATATCCTGCGGGCAGCCCGTCTGGCACAGTGTGATGATATTCTGGCAAAGCTGCCGGAGGGCATTGACAGCATCGTGGGCGGGAAAGGCGTCTATCTTTCCGGAGGAGAAGTACAGCGGGTGGCTATTGCCAGAGCAATTCTGAAGGACGCACCGGTCATCATTCTGGATGAAGTCACGGCATTTGCCGACCCGGAAAATGAGGTACAGATTCAGGCAGCCCTGAAGGAACTGACAAAGGGAAAAACAGTCATTATGATTGCGCACCGGCTGTCCACCATTCAGGATGCGGATCAGATCCTGGTAATGAAAGCAGGGCGTCTGGTAGAACAGGGAACGCATCAGGAACTGCTTGGTAAGAATGGCGAGTATGCCCATATGTGGGCAGATTACAATCAGGCAATCGCCTGGAAGATTGACCGGAAAGAGGAGGTGAAACCATGCTGAAGAAATTATTCGCATTAAGCGATCAGGGGGAACGGGAATTAAAGCACGGGATTGTGGCAACTACGATAGGACATTTGTGCATCATGGCTCCCATTTCCCTCTTGATGCTGGTGACCATGGGACTTCTGAACAGGCTCTGCGGGGAGACTGGACTGACAATGCAGCCAGGAGTGATAGTTCTGATGGCGGCGGTTCTCTTACTTTTGATCTTCATAACCCAATGGGTTCAGTATAACCTGACTTATAAAGTGGCTTACGAAGAAAGCGCTAACCGGAGAATTACCCTGGCGGAAAAGCTGCGGCGGCTCCCACTGGCATTTTTCGGTCAGCGTGATCTGTCTGATCTGACAACAACCATGATGGGTGACTGCTCTAAACTGGAAAGAATTTTTTCCAATGCGGTTCCCAGTCTCTTTGGAACAGTCATTATGTTTGTGATTGTGTCCGTGGGGCTTTTGATCATGGATTGGCGCATGGGGCTGTGCATTGTTCTGCCGGTACCGGTAGCTGCGCTTATTTTGATAGCGGCCAGAAAGGCCCAGACAAAAGCGGAAAGCCGCAATTATGACGCTCACCGTGCCGCTTATGATGGGGTGCAGGAATATCTGGATACCATACAGGAGCTTCGCTCCGCCGGTCTGGAACAGGAATACCTGGATGGAGTTGAGAAAAAACTGGATTATGTGGTAAAGTGTGCGTTTCGTAATGAGCTGGCTCCAGGTACTGCTGTGACGTTGGCGCAGCTGACAGTACGCTTTGGGCTGGTGGCAGTTCTGCTGGTTGGAGGTCTGTTGGTAGCTCAAAATATGCTGTCCGTCAATATGTTTATTCTTTATCTGTTGGTAGCAGGCCGTGTTTATGAACCCTTTGGTTCCTGCTTTATGCTGATGGCGGAACTGTTTTCTGCATTTGTCAGCATTGAGCGGACGAAGAAGATGGAAGCGACAGTGGAGCAGACTGGTCAGCCTGTTTGTAAGAACAATGGGTACGACATTGAGTTTAAGGATGTTTCTTTTTCGTACAATGATGAGCTTGTACTCAATGGGATTTCCTTTGTAGCGAAACAGGAGCAGATCACTGCGCTTGTAGGCCCTTCCGGCAGCGGAAAATCTACTGTTTCCCGTCTGGCAGCCCGGTTCTGGGATGCAGATGCCGGTCAGGTACTGCTGGGTGGCGTGGACGTGACGACTGTGGAGCCGGAAACGCTGTTTAAGAATTATGCCATCGTCTTTCAGGATGTGACCCTTTTTGACGAT
>CABQGZ010000178.1 GCA_902463835.1 uncultured Lachnospiraceae bacterium | reverse complement strand
CAATCTCTTTGCCATTGGCATTCCCTGCCCGCAGGGCATATACATTCGGATTGACATCCGTATTCCGAAGAACGGAGAAACGCACATAGTGATCCTTGTCTGTTCCGACGATAAGACCGGTGGACGGCCAGAGCTCCGTATCCATATCCCGCACGGTCGCTTCTAATAAGAATGGTGTTCCCTGCTCATAAGAAGTCCCACCAATATAACCGCCGTTTGCCACACTGTTATGATCCGTCACACGATAGCTGTTTGTCTCCGAATCATATACAAACGGACTGTGGATCCATTCCATATCCGGCATCTTACCCATATATTTTGAGATATCGTTGGAATGATTCCAGTTCACAAAGGTGATCTTGCGCTCCGCAAAAAGTCCCAGCTTCACATTTCCTGTTCCCAGAGAGTCCTTGATGGAAATCTCGCCGGAAAGCAGTTCGTTCTCACCAAAGGTCGTGGCCAGTACGCCATTGACATATACATAGTAGTAGCCCTTATCACACACAAGACCAAGCTCCATGTTCCCCTTATCATCTTCTCCAAAAGGTTTATTGCCCTTCAACGGATCAATATCACCGAACCACTTCACAATCTCTTTGCCATTGGCATTCCCTGCCCGCAGGGCATATACATTCGGATTGACGTCTGTATTCCGAAGGACGGAGAAACGCACATAGTGATTCTTGTCCGTTCCTACAATGAGACCAGTGGACGGCCAGAGCTCCGTATCCATATCCCGCACGGTCGCTTCTAACAGGAATGAGGTTCCCTGCTTGTAGGAAGTTCCGCCGATATAACCGCCGTTTGCCACACTGTTATGATCCGTCACACGATAGCTGTTATTCTTTGAATCGTATACAAAAGGCGCGTGGATCCATTCCATGTCTGGCATATTCCCCATGTATTTTGAAACATCCGTAGAATAGTTCCAATTCGGGAAGGTAACCTTCCGCTCTGCGAAAAGTCCCAGCTTCCGGCTGCCGCTGCCTAAGGAGTCCTTGATAGAGATCTCGCCGGAAAGCAGCTCGTTCTCCTCGAAAGCAGTTGCCATTACACCGTTGACATACACATAATAATATCCATTCTGGTATACAACGCCCAACTGCATATCCTCGTTTCCGCCTGCTCCAAAGGGTTTGTTGTCCTTCAGGGTCTCAATGTCTGCAAACCACTTGACAATCTCTTTTCCATTGGCATTTCCAACACGAAGTGCATATACATTCGGGTTGGCATCTGTATTACGGATCATGGAGAACCGCACATAGCGGTCTTTGTCTGTTCCCACAATCACTCCTGCGGATGGCCAGGTACTGTCATCCATATTACGCAAGGTTGTCTCCAACAGGAAGGCTGACCCCTCCGGTATCGATGCGCTGGCAAAATACCCGCCTGCCGCCGTCACATTGTGATCCAGGACACAATAGCCGCCGCTTGTTACATCATAATCAAAGGGTTCATGGATCCATTCGGTGATATACGCTTCCGCGTAAGTCACCTTGTGCTTGCCGGTCACGGTGAAGGTGGCCGTTATCCTGCCGTTCCTGTGGTGAGTCTCCAGAGGCTTTCCATCCAGATAGATGACATACTGTTTCCCCTGGGATACCGGAATCGACACGGTTACCACCGAAAGCACCGGCACACTCTTGCCGCTGATCCTCTCCCCGTCCATGGTAAGTGTTGCACCGCTTGGCACGGATACCGAGAATTCACGGGTAAGCTCCGGTTTTGTAAAGACTGCAAAGGGATCACTTGCGGTAACCGGACGTGGAGAACCGTCTGCACCTGTCATATACCCTACGATACCATAGCGGAATTTCGTTCCGCTCATGTAATCGCTGCGCTTTACGGAATCAAATAATACATCATTCACGTAGAAATAGAACCTGTCGGTATGCTCATCATAGATCAACGCCATCTTGCACTGACCATCCACAAAGGTAGCACCCTTGTCGCTCTGTTTATACATTCCGTCATAATTGCCCATCACACGATAGGTCGTTGCGCCTCCCGCAAAGAACTGTACCGAATTGTTGGACTCGTCCTCCACAGTAAAGCCATAGCACGGCCAATTGTCGTTGTTGGCTTTCGCCGTCATCTCCACCCGGAAGCTTCCTTCCAGCTCCTCATTATAAACATAGTAGGAGTATGTATCCTTATAGGAGGTATTGGTGGTCTGCACCTCACCGTTGGCTCTTTCCGCCATATTCGCTACCTTCAGCGGATTCAACGTAATCGGATCCCACTCGCAGTAGCTTAAGCCGTCATACCGGCTCTCCTTCGTATCGATCGTAAATGTATTCTTCTCTCCTCTCGGGAAGATTCCCTCAAAGGTAAGAGTGTACACACCGTTGGTGCTGAATTTTCTGCCGCCGATCTCATAATCTCCCGCCCGCAGCAAAAGCACGTCAAAGGCTCCTATGGTTGTGGTACTGTCATAGAAGAACAGCAGATTCGCCAATCCCTTTTCACTGCTCTGCACCTTGTAAGGCAAACCGATGTTGGCCGCACCGTTGTCTCTGAGTACCAGCCCCGTAATACGGATACAGCTATCCATCGGCAACGGCGTAAATACCGCCTCTATGTACAGAGATTCGGTGGGATGCAGTTCGATCACACCTTCCTTCATGTCCTTAATCAGCTTGTCGTATTCGGAACGTCCGTTGATCAGAATATCGGTAAGCATATACCCTTTTGCAGGACGAATCGTCAGGTTCACCGCTTCGTTGCTGCCTTTTCGTATGGCCAGCTTATCCAGCGAAAGTGTTCCGCCAGAAGTATTTTCCGGCACCTTCACCACATACATATATTCATCTGTCAGCGCAGTAAATGCTTCGTCCTTATCGGCTCCCTCGTAATCGGTCACCTGCCAGTTGGAAAACTCCACGTCTGCTCCCAGGGAATACAGACCCGGGCAGGTCTTTCCGCCCAGCCAGTCCAGATCCACACTGAACTCATATACGTCGTTAAAAATATAGTAATAGCGTGTATTATCCTTGATGACCCGGATATTGATCACGTCACTGCCTTTTCCCTCGGTCCGATCTCCATACAGAATGTCGTGCCAGAGCGTCTCATAAAAGTCAAGCAGGTAGTAGGTAAGCGTCTTTTTCCCACTGTCCAGATAAGGATTTCCTGCAATACGCATACAATTGAACTCAGAAGCGCTCTTCATATCACACACGCCTGCTGTGGGCGCCGGATCATTGAGTCCGCCTTTTATCTTCATATCTACGGAATAAGAGTAGCGGGAGGAATTGATATTTCGAAAGAAGATGGCCTGCCCATGCTCTACCGTAGTATGCACGGTCTTGACGCCGTCCTCACCGCCATCCAGGTCTGTAAGATCCCATCCATCTGACTTGGCAAAGCCATTGCCTGCATTCCCAAGTTCTGCGTTTTCCTGGTCAACGTTAATATAGCCCTTCTCGTCAAACAGCAGCGCATTTCTCACCCGGTCATTTTCTACCTCCGCAAAAATGGGCTTTAAGAACGCATTATCCGCCGACTCAAATCCTTCCACATAGCGGTACATAGGCACAATGCGTGCAAATTCCGGCATTCCCGTCTCCGGATCCACCTCGTAATGCAGATCCTCCCAGGTTGCAAAAAACTCAGCGGTAAGGGTAGGCGTCCCGTCTTCCCCAGTTCCACGGACAGCCTTGGCCTCAAACCGTGTCTCCTGACGGCAGGAGCTGTCCTTCTCGTCCACGTAAAAGCTCATACAGTCAAAGCAATAAAACTGCTTCGCCACATTGGATACCACGTAGAACCGGAAGGAAGAATTGTTCATAAACGCCCGCGTGTCGTTCCACTGCATGCGCTTATCTTCCGCTATCGCCGCGATATACAATCCCTTTTCCGTAAATGCCGTAGTATAGCGCATGTTTACGCCCTTCTCGACATGGGTAAGCCATTGCTTGTCCTGCCAGAGCTCTTCTGTGAGCGCTCCGTCGATATTCATATCGGCATCCTTTTCCCCCACGAAGGCCTTCGTATACGACCAGTCATACGCATCCTTATTTTCGATGACGTTGATCTTCGTGGTTCGATTTCGGAACACCGCAAAGAGTATGCCGCAGATCACTCCCAGCAGCAGACATGCCGCTATGATAATCCCTACTATCGTTTTCTTATTGCACTTTTTCATTCACTTTTCCCCCCTGTTCCAACTACCACGATATCTGACACCTTGATATTGCTGTTACGGATATCCGATATCTTCTTGCTGATCGTAATCTCGATGGAATCCACCTTGATCTCGTTGAAGGAAGCAACTGCAGCGCCGCCCTGATTCATGTAATTACTCTCCTCATTGCAGTATTCCCGGTTAAAGGGAAGGTTGAATATTCCTGCCGTCGGTACATAGGTGCTTCCGGTATACCAGCCCGGCTTCTCGCTTAAGTGGAACAAAATGCTGTCTATGGAATCAAAGGCCGAATAGAAATCATAACTGTTGTAAATCATGATTGCCGACACATCCACAGGAGACGGGAATGTTAGGGTGATCGTTGTCTTTCCGTTGGATTCAAATTCTTTCTCCGCATAGTAGGGGCGGAATACTACCATCTCATCCGTCAGATACTGCTCTGTCCCGCCCTTAGCATTGGTGGCCTTCACACTTGCCTGAGGCGCTACGTTGACCTTCCCCGTGAAACTCGAAGGCTTCAGCTGCAGACTGTCGGTAGGCCCGCCGCACAGGATCCTTCCATACTTGCTGTCATCTGTAAAATGTACACGATCCACGGCATACGCACGTCCTGTCTCATTGATATTGTTGGTGAGGGGCGTAGCATTGGGCCAGCTGGCACAGAACAGATCTCCGCTGCCGCCGTCGATCAGGCAGTGATGCCCCGTTCCCAGCATAGAAGTGTTGGTATCGCTTGCTCCCATGAACGTGGCCGGATCCAACGTGGGCTTGTCAAAGGTGCCAAGCGGTGAGGTGCCAAGCGCCTGCCGCACCTGATAATGCGCGCGCCCTACGCCCTGTGGGGAATAGGTGAGATAATATCTTCCGTTATCCTTCCACATAAAAGGTCCTTCGTTGACATGGTACTCCTCCCCGTATACATCCTTATCCACTTTATTGCTCTTATCACTCAGACCTTCGAATGTCTGATGATCCACGAACTCATCCACCAGTCGGTAATTCCCAAGATCCCAGTTGCTCTGCCCGCTGTTTCCGAGATATTCCACACTTCGCCAGTTTGGCTTTGTAAGCATTCTTGCCGAGGAATAATCCGGGGTAACCATATCCTTCATCCTCATCCCCCAGATAGAATTATCACTGGAGCTGGAGCTGGCATGACGGACAAAATACAGATAAATGTCATTTTTTCCATCGCCGTCCGAATCCACATCATCAAAAAAGAGATGGGTATCGATAATTGCAAAGATATTGTCAAGCCCCAGATCAAATTTGGGATTGATCGCCGGATTCTTACTGGTAAGCACTTTTCCATTCAGATTCTTGGCGTTGGCGTCTCCGTAATAATTCTCGCTGGTTACCAGCCGAAAAGGACCTACCGGTGTATCGGATACGCAGACAGCTACAAAAAACCGGTCAAAGTTCGCCGTCAGTCCGCTTGCGCCGGTGTCCGTATCATACTCCACATCATAGCCAGGATTGGGATTCGCCTCCGCGGTAAAATACATATAATATTTGCCATCCAACGGATTGTAGACAGTCTCAGGCGCCCAGCAGTTTCCGATGGGCCACTCATCGTTTTCGAACCGCACAGAGAATCCGTTATCCACTGCGCCGCACCTGGTCCAGTCGTTGAGATCCTTGCTGCGGAAGCAGGAGATAACTGATTTATGTGGATCCTCTCCACCCACGTTCTGAAGGATCACGCCGTCACTGCCGGAATTATACAGATAATAATAACCGCCGTATTCCTTGCTCTGTTCTTCACTGACATAGATGATCTGGGCGTCACCGCCATAGAGCGTAAATTCATTCTTGTAAAAATACGCGCTGTCCATGGCCCCGTCTTCGCCTATGCCGTTAAAATGCGAGAGTTCAAATGCCGTGATCCCATCGGTGTCACCTGCATATTTCGCGCTCTGTTCTTCATTGAGGTAGACCAACTGCACATCACTGTTCTTACCCGCTCCCGCATTTTTGCCCTCCAGTTTGCTGCTGCATCCCATCAGGCCAACAGACAGCGCAGCAATCATGAAAGCTGCCAATATTCTCTTCATTACAAACCCTCCTAAATTTTTTCTTAGTTTTATCCTTTTACGGACGATGAAATGTCAAGACCCTTCAACATGATCTTCTGTGTACACAGGTAAAGTAAAAACATCGGAATTGCCGAAGCGATACATGCCGCCATCCGAAGGGGCCAATCCTGCTCGTAGGGATCCACCAGAAAAGCCAGCGTCAGCTGAATGGTGCGCAATTTGGCATTGCTGGTCAAAAAGTAGAGCGGATCATTGTAGTCGTTATACGCGGCAATAAATGCAAAAATAAACTGTACCAAAAGCGGTGATACGGAAATTGGAAGCATCACCCGGTTAAAGGTTCCGAAATAACTCAATCCGTCGATACGGGCGGCTTCCAGCAGATCCGAGGGTACCGATGCATAAAATTGCCGGAGGAAAAATATCATACTTGCCACGCCAAGCATACGCGGCACCATAATGGGCCAGGGCGTCCCGATCCATCCCAGACGATCGTAGATCAGAAGCTTTGCTATGGTTCCGGTGCTCACCGGAATGATCATACCGGCAATCAGAAGCGTGTACATCATCCTTCTTCCGGGAAACCGCATTTTCGCAAAAGCAAAGCCCGACATGGCTGACACGTATAAGCCCACAAAGATGGCTGGAATATACATCAGTAATGTATTCTTCAATCCAATAAATACGTTTGTGCCGCCATAATCCTTGGTGAAAGCATCTATATAGGCCCGCAGCGAGATTCCCTTCTTGGGGATCCAGTGAAACTCTACATAGTTGGCTTCCTCCTTCGTCATGAAGGAGGTGATCACTGCGATATAGAGCGCAAACAGAACCAGGAGCATACAGATTGTAATGATCACATACGCA
>CABQGZ010000177.1 GCA_902463835.1 uncultured Lachnospiraceae bacterium | reverse complement strand
ATCTTATTTTTTATGCCTATGTAAAATATATCAGGAGAATTATTCTATGCAGTTACAATTAAAAAATTTATGTAAGCAGTACGGAACAAAATGTGCTGTAAATCATGTAAATGCAAGCCTTTCACCCGGAGTATACGGTCTGCTCGGAGCAAACGGCGCTGGTAAAACAACACTTATGAGAATGATATGCGGCGTTTTAAAGCCATCTTCCGGCAGCATCCGCTTAAACGGCAAAAGCATTGTGGAACTGGGCGAGCGGTACTACTCCCACCTGGGATACATGCCGCAGGATTTCGGCTTTTATCCAGATTTTACCGCCCGTGAATTTATGCTGTATATGGCGGCTGTAAAAGGGCTTGACGCCAAAACGGCAAAACAAAGGACAGAACATCTGCTTCATATGGTAAACCTGCAGGATGCAGCAAACAAAAAAGTCAAATCCTATTCCGGCGGTATGAAGCAGCGGCTGGGAATCGCCCAGGCGGAGCTGAACCATCCCTCGATTCTGATACTGGATGAGCCCACTGCTGGGCTTGATCCCAAGGAACGGGTTCGTTTCCGCAACCTCATATCCGATTTTGCAAAAGAGAAAATTGTAATCCTGTCCACACATATTGTATCGGACGTTTCCTATATTGCCGACTACATCTTGATGATGAAAAGCGGGCAGTTCCTGCTTGGCGAACCCATGGAAACGGTTACAGACCACATCAAAGGGAAAGTCTGGGAAATCTTGATTGACAACCGGGAAGTCGGGGAATACAACCGGGATTTTTCTGTTGTAAACCTGCACCACGAAAACAATATGGTCCGGCTGCGTATTGTAAGCGATACAGTGCCGGCCGCAGATGCAGTTACTGTAGAGCCAAGCTTAGAGGATCTGTTCCTGTATCATTTCGGAGAAGATGCACAGAGCGAGAGGAGCGATGATTATGTTGATGAAATATGAATTCTTAAAAATCCTGCGAAAAAAATCCACCATTATTGTCATGTCTGTCAGCCTGTTATTAACGGCATTCCTGTTTGGACTGCCCATCCTGCAGTACCAGACCTATAACCAGAATGGCGTGATCAAATGCCTTAAGGGCATTGCTTATACAAAAGACCAGTATCAGGATATATCCGTACCGATTACGGACGAATATGTAGAAAAAACAATCACAGAGTATCAAAAGCTTTTTGAGAATCCCGACAATGTAGGTTATGACGGAAGTGAAAAATTCCTCATCGGCGACGCATACTGGAATTTTGTAGCCCCCAGGGAAAAACAGCTTAGCATGATTGCCTCTGCATACGATTCCCCCGGCGAAAATTCCGGTCTCAATAAACTGCCCGAACTGGACCTGGCAAACGGAGCTAAGTTTTATCAAGCGAGGAATGAAAAGGTAGAGTCGCTCCTGAACACGCCGTCAAAGGGGCTTTCATCCCAGCAGAAAGATTACTGGAGCAATAGGAACAGTAAGGTGGAAACGCCCCTGCAATACGGATATCACGAAGGCTGGGAAATCATTCTAAGCAGCTTTGAACTGCTCATGTTCGCCCTATTGGCTGTCTGCATTGTGATAGCGCCTGTCTTTTCCGGTGAATACCAGGCCGGCACGGATGCCGTCATCCTGTCCGGCAAATATGGAAAGACCAAGCTGGTAACAGCAAAAATAATATCCTCTATGCTGTTTGGCGTCCTTGCATTTACGCTACATGTTATCGTCGCTTTCGGCCTGCCCCTTGCGGCTTTCGGGGTAGATGGATGGAACCTGCCTTTACAGGTTGCCGGCCTCACAATCCCATACCCGTTCACCTTCCTGCAGGCGACCCTGATCAACCTGGGCGTTATTTATCTGGTACTGCTTGCCATGATCGGGCTGACGCTGCTGCTGTCTGCCAAAATGAAAAGCCCTTACCTTGTGCTGGTCGTACTTGTGCCCGTGCTTTTTATTCCGCTGTTCCTCTCCCCTAACGGGACAACCGGGGCATACAACTTGACTTTGTTCCTGCTGCCGTACCGTTCTGTCATGCCGGAAATTGGTAAATATGTTTCCTACCAGATCGGCGGGCTTGTTCTTGACGCCCTTTCCATGCGGGCCATCCTATATGCAATCCTGACTGCGGTTATGCTGCCCCTTGCAAGGCTGGGCTTTAAGAAGCACCAGGTTGCGTGAGGTACGGATATGAAGAGAAAAAAGACTGTCATTTTCGGCGGCATTATCCTTATCATAGCCGTCTGTGCAATTGGGCTGTTTACACAGTCGCCAAAATGGTCGCAAAGATCCTTTGAAGCTGTTGTAAAAGAAACGGTCACACAGCCTGACGGTGAAACCCGCCTCATTGTGGAACGTACCACGGAGATCTATGGAAACCCAGCTAATTCACTTGGCATCAGCAAGGATACAAAGTTGCTTGACGCAGACGGAAAGAACATTTCCGCAAAAGATATTCCTTCCGGCAGTTCTGTCAAGGTCACAGTGAAAGATGCCTTTAATGAAGAAACTCCGTTTTACTATCCTGTTGTATATGAAATCAGACTGATTGATTCAGGCAAGTAGGCATTTATAGTAATAAACGATTTTTAATGGAAAGAGGCGATAGCAGGAAAACACATTTTCCTCTTACAACATATCTGAACATTAAAACTGAATAACTGGCGGCCTGTTCAGAAAGCATGAATAATGAAAGCCCTGATACTCCACGATTGAATGCGGATATCAGGGCTTTACCTATTTCCTATTCCGTAATTCTTCCAGCCAATACAAACCTTGCGTTATCAAACTCATAGCTGCAGGTAGAAAGCGTTATGACACGATCTGTGACTGCCGGGGTAATTTCACTTTCAAAGCAGGAGCGTTCTTTTGTTTCCTCCAGCCAGGTTTCAAACTTCATATCAGATTCCATGGCTATATCCCACGCATTATCTTTCACACTGGCCACATAACCGGCAAAGATTTCTACTCTGAAATTCTGATCCGGTGTCATGAGCAGTATGACCGGATGCTCATCATAAAATTCCTGCTTTTTGTATTCCGTCAAACCGGAAAACATGGTACCGTTTTTCATATGATGCCCATAGATAACGCTGTGTCGGTCTGAAAAATCCGGTGTGTTCCGGCTGTCCAGGAAGATGCATCCAGAGCTATTCCATTTCCCATTGAATAAATGCTTCAGATAATACTGGTTATCTGTCCCTTGCACCACCGGATAATTGATTTCCGTGCCTTTAATATAAATCCATGCCACAATATCCGGATTGATTTCGGCAAGCGCAGCGAAATCCACGGCCGGCCAGTTGACATCCGGCTCGTTCTCTCCAGACTGTCTTTCATTTTCCTGCCCATCGCCATCGTCTTCAGGCTCCTCCTCTATCCAGACATACTGCTCTATATCGGTATAGACGGAATCCCCTTCGCCGTACTCTCTGAGCTGCCGATAAATCTGGAAGGCGCCTAAAACAAAAATTCCTGTAAAAAATAAAATGAGTATGATATATAATCTTTTCTTTTTCATAGTTGTTCACAGCCGGTTGGCTTTCTCTTTCATCTCCTTTGCTGTAGGATTACTGTAAATTAAAGTTGTCTGGACATTGCTATGTCCCGCCTGATTGGCAACCTCATGGATGGAATAACCATTCTCCAGCGCATTGGAACAGAAATAGTGCCGCAGCGTCTTCGGGGTAATCACATCCGAATACTGATTAAATATCTGGTTGATCCTCGAAGGGCTCAGTTTCCCATTCTGGCGGCTGACAAACAGATATGGACTGTCCGAGTCCCGCACCTTCAGGTATTCCCGGATGGCATTGACAATTTTATCATTGAGATAGACCAATCGGTGCTTGTCGCCCT
The DNA here is from genome assembly GCA_902463835.1 of uncultured Lachnospiraceae bacterium. Classification (GTDB taxonomy): domain Bacteria; phylum Bacillota; class Clostridia; order Lachnospirales; family Lachnospiraceae; genus 14-2. Next base: position 3,217 of record CABQGZ010000177.1, on the reverse strand, counting down.
TGCCAACGATCCGAATCTCTTTGGCCGTCAGGTCAATCTGGCTCAGCTTCAGATTGACGCACTCACTGCGCCGGATCCCGGAATAAGCATAAAGCGTGACAATGCAAAAATCCCGTTTGCTTCCGCTTTCCAAAAGACGCTGGCGGAACGCCTCCACGTCCTTTTTCTCCACCGTACAGGGGCTGGCATACTGGATCTGGATTTTCATGAAATCACTGTCCAGTACCGCAGCTTCCGTCTGCCTGCCGCTCATAATCAAATACTCATTCAAACTCCGCAGGGAAGACAGGTGGTGGTTTACGGTCTTCGGATGATATCCCCGCACATTGCGCATATAAGAAATGTATTCCTGAATATTAGCCCTGTGCAGTTGCTTAGGCTCATCCCCAAAGCTGTCCTTGCACCAGACCAGAAACAGTTTGGCATCCCGCAAATATGCTGCCGCTGTATTCTCTGATTTTCCAAGATCCAATAAATAGTCTTTGAACCCATGTAACATAAGCATCGCCTCCTACCTACATTACACAAATGAGAAACCAATATTACAACGCGATTTGATTGTGTTTAACTTGATTTTCATAAAACTGAAGTCGATTGTGTTTAACTCAGAACGGATTTTTACCCAGCTATATACGCTCAGTTAAACATAATTGCTATTATGTTTAAGCCGCCTCAGACCGATTTTCAAAGAATATAGTCTATGTACCTCTGAATTTTTAGGGAAATCCCTTGATATTATTCTCCGATGTGAATATAATAGATATAGCAAAAGAAACAAGGAGCGACTGCTATGAAATATATTTCAACGAGTGAAGCCGCCGAAAAATGGGGACTCTCCAGACGGCGGGTGGCAATCCTTTGTAAAGAGAACCGTATCGAAGGCGTCCAAAGAGCCGGCCAGACGTGGATCATACCGGAAACGGCAGAAAAGCCTGCAGACGCAAGAATTAAGAGCGGAAAATATATAAAATCTAAAACTGAGGTGACGGATCATGGCTGTTCCAACTAATATAAAGACACTTCTCTCCGGAAGTGTTGTAGAATGGGCAAGAATTGAGTTTAAGGAAACATGGGATGCCGAGGCTTCCCTGAAAACAATCTGCGCTTTTGCAAATGATATTGATAACTGGGGCGGCGGATATATCGTCATCGGTGTAAAAGAAAAAGAAGGCCGCCCGGATTCTTTGCAGGGCGTCCCTCCCGAAAAGATTGACCATTATCTGAAAGATATGCTGAACAAATGCAAACGCATCCAGCCGGAGTATCTTCCTATTGTAGAGGTTGCGGATTATAAAGGCAAGAAATTTATTGTAATCTGGGCGCCCGGAGGCTATCTGCGTCCATATTCCTCTCCAAAGTCTATGGCTAAGGGAGAGAAAGAACGTGTTTATTATATAAGGAAAATGGCAAGCACCATAGCTCCTTCCGAAGAAGAAAAACGAGATTTATACAACCTGGCAAACAATGTACCTTTTGACGACAGGATCAATCATGAAGCCGACCTGACCGATCTGAACCTTACGCTCATTCAGGCTTATCTGAAAGAGATCGGCAGCTCTCTTTATGAAGAATCGAAACATATGGAGTTTGTGGATCTGTGCCGGAATATGAACATTGTAAATTCTTTGCCGGAATACACCAAGCCGAAAAATGTCGGACTCATGTTCTTCAGCCTGGAGCCGCAGCGTTTCTTTCCTTATGCACAGATAGATGTCGTTCAGTTCCCGGATGACTTGGGCGGAGATAAAATTATTGAGAAAACTTTTAAAGGTCCCTTACATCAGCAGCTTCGCGATGCGTTGTTATATATCCGCAATAACATCATCACAGAGCAGGTGATAAAGCATCCGGACCGTGCGGAAGCCGACCGGTTTTTCAACTACCCTTATGCCGCTGTGGAAGAAAGTCTCTGCAACGCCGCATACCACAAAGGGTATGATGTCCGTGAGCCGATTGAAGTGCGTGTTCTGCCGGACAGAATTGAGATTGTCAGCCATCCTGGCGCGGACCGTTCCATCACGGAGGAAGGACTGCGGACTTACCGCGTATTTAACAGACGGTACCGCAACCGCCGTATCGGTGAATTTCTAAAGGAAATGCATCTGACAGAGGGACGCAACACCGGTTTCCGAAAAATATTAAATGCATTGGAGCGAAACGGTTCTCCCAAGCCCATTTTTGAAACGGATCCTGAGCGGCTGTCATTCTGTACCACTCTCCTGATCCACTCACATTTTCTCCAACAGAATGAAAACAGAAACGGCATTGTAAACGATAATGTAAATGTCTCCAATGTCCCTAATCGTGTCCCTAATGTCTCTAATCAGGAAAAAGCATTGTCCGAAACAGAAGAGAAAATACTGGCCTTGATCACAGAAAATCCGACCATAACCTCTCAATGTATAGCCGAACAATGTAATATTTCGAGAAAAACCGTGACAAGGGTTTGCAAACTTCTAAAGGAGAAAGGGATCATAGTCCGTGAGGGGAGAACGCGTGGAAAGTGGATTGTAAAAAAATAAAGGAGGCCAACAGATGCCAAGGCAGTTCAAAACAGCAAGACAAATCAATAAATTAAAAATCACGGAGGCTGCTGAAAAGCTTGGCATTTCCCAGCCGACCCTCAGCGCATGGGAAGGCGAACGGAAATCTCCTTCTATAGATAAGCTTGAAAACATGGCCGAGCTCTACGGTGTTACCACTGATTTCCTGTTGGGACGCACTGAAACTCAGGGTCAGGATCCCAAGCAGCCAATTCCACTGCAGGTATTACCGGCTTTTCATGGCAGGCCGGTATGGTCCGCCAAATATGGATGGCTGCTGGTGAATGCTGCAGACCGTTTGCTGACTTTCCCGGATGGTCACACCTTGTCGTTTTCAGATGTTGTTGGGGAGTTATTTGTTATGGCGCTTCCATTTTCTGAACCTGATTCACCAAATGGACTGCCACTCTCCCACTCTGAAGTTCGCAGACAAAAGGAGATTTGGGTGGAGCCGATTTCCCCAGACTCAGATCTAAGAAGGGAGCTGCAGGGATGGTACCAGGTAAAAAACCGCTTTGTTGAAAATGAGTATGGCAACCGATTTTATCTGGATACTTATGGTTCCAAATGGCTGGCATTCATCTCTGAAACTGAATAAAAGAACTCCGACGCTCAGTATGATACCGGGCGCCGGAGTTTTTGATTATTCATGCTTTCTGAACAGGCTGCCAATT